>NZ_JASDCE010000009.1:0-201904 GCF_030408075.1 Pseudoalteromonas sp. APC 3358 | reverse complement strand
GGATACGCCGCCGCGCCCGTTTTGTCATTGTTGTACCACGCGTCAAACCCCGATAAATCGAGTTTATTTTCGACAATATAACAAAGGGCATACTCAAAAGTGCCAGGCAGAATTTGCTCAGCGAAATCGATAGGAATGAATTTATTTTGACAGGATAAGTCAGGCTTGTAGTTAGCCATAACAGTTTACCGTGGGTGAATAATATCTATTAGATCACAGAGAAAAGATGGATTCAAGGTTAAAAAGCAACCAGCCAAGAATAGTTGGATACGTTCCTAAAAAGAGTAATTCTACAGCCTCAACGCCTTCATAAGTTGAAAATGGGATACCGTATACTGATTTTGGCGGACGTACCCAGCGATAAGCATAACCTACATCCAAGAAATCAGAATACTTGTAAAAAGGAACACGCATTTTACCAGCGCTAAATTGCAGTTCATCGCTGTATTCATAAGTAACGTATGCCCATTCGAATGTAGCGTCAAAGTCATCCTCTCCACGCGCAATAATTTGAGCCGTAGCTGTTAGCTTTTCATGTAGGTCTGCAGATAATTGTAAAGCGAATTTACTCTCATTTTTAAAAGAGATATCGTCATCATAGCCGTACAAAGTACTGTCACTATCCAGACTTTTACCACCGACAATTGATGCAAAACCATTAATTCTTACCTCAGCACTAGCATAGCTAGATGCTAAAACTGCACATACAGCCATTGCTACAGATAGCTTTTTCATATGTTGTTCCTATTTGTTATTTAAATGTTGATTTCTTTATTAGTATAAGTGCATAACGAGTATTTATCTAATAAACAGAATGGTTTAAAGTTTTTATTTAATTTTTAGTCAATATTATTTTGTTTTTTAAATTAATTAGGTGCGAATGTTTGTGTTTAAAAATGTTTAGTACTGGGGTTGGATATAAAGCATACGATTGGTGATTCTTGTTTATAACGTCTTAATATAACTTACAAGCCGTAAGTATTGCATTTACTACCATATAGATTTGTTAACATTTAATTATAAGTGTTTTGCATAAGTTATTTAGTTTAAATGTTTATATTTTATATTGTTGCATAGTCGAAATTATTAATAAGTAAAGCTAGATATAAGCAAATAGAAACTTTCTAAACGGTGTTTTTATCATAAGATTACTCCTGTCTTAGCGAGGTTGTTCAAAGGAAATGGCGCTGATGAAGAAGCTAACTTGGTTTTTATTATGTTGCTTTGCAATGAATGCATTCAGTAACGATGAAGTAAGTTTAACTCTGGTAGGTCATATTTCACCAGTGTGCGGCTTTACTACTCAAAATAACAACCTTCAGTTTTCTTCAGATGGCCTTGCGAGTACAAAGCTAGTGATTAATTGTAATTCACCTATGCGAGTATCAATGCAATCTGAAAATGGTGGCCTGCGCCATCAGCAAAGTACTCAAATAAATGCTTATAACATTAATTGGTCAATAGAGGGGGTTTCAAGCGACGTTTCTGCAACAGCACTTGAGCTCAAATCTATGTACAATTTTGATGTTGATAAGATTTTATTTAACAGCGTAGCTAAATTACAGTTAAAACTAGATGAGCCTTTAATTTATGCCGGAAGCTACCAGGATGTGCTTCGCATAGAAATGACACCATCGGTTGTATCTGGTGGAGTTTGGTAAACACTAACTATAAAATATAAACAAATATGTCACATGGATAAGGAATATTAAAATGAAAAAGTTAATCGTGTTATCAGCAATTGCAACTCTAACATCTGGCGCAGCATTTGCTGAAAACCTTAATGTTGGTGGTGCAGTGTCATCGGTTTGTGCAGTGAGTAATATTAACACAACACAATTCTTCCAAACATTAACAAATGGTGCGACTAAAAACGTAGGCTTTGATTTGCAATGTAACGATGCCGATGGTGCTACTATGTCATTAACGACATCTGAAGGGCATTTACAGAATGCTGATCAAGAAAATCAAGGTGTTGGCTACACAGCAATGTTAACTGCAGACGCATTTAATTTTACACTTTCAGCTGAAAATGGTCAAAATGATCAGACAGAATCGCAAAGTCAGCCTGGTTCGTCAACGCTTGCTGCAGGAGGAGTCACAGGTAATATTTTATTAACTGTGACTCAAGAGCCTGTTTATGCCGGTACTTATGCAGATACGCTGATGTTGGCAATAACAGCTAACTAATTAGCATAATAAAAGGCAGTAATTACTGCCTTTTAATTTAGCAGGAGGGACTCTATATGCGTTATATCTTTTTAATGATACTTTTACTCAGCTCTTATTCTACACTGGCTTTTCAAGTTAAACCAATGGTCGCAGAGCTTGAATCATCAGGTAGCCAATCACAACAAACAATTCGTATATCTAACCCTTCAGATAGTTCTTTAACTATTGAGATATCAGCTTTTGATTTACTAATAGCTTCCAACGGTGATGAAACATTAAAAGCGAATGAAGAAGACTTTTTAATTATTCCCATGACTACAATTATTCCGTCCGGGAAAAGTCAGTCGGTAATTGTTCGATATATTGGCGAACCAATGTTAGAAAACTCAAAAGCATACCGAATAGCTATTGATCAGGTATCTGTTGATTTAGAGAAAGCGGGGCAATCAGGCGTTGGTATGTCAGTTAGCTTTAGAACTTTGTTTAATGTGGTGCCTAAAGGTGCTGAGGCAAAATTATTAATTAAAAATAAACGCCAAGTAGATACAGAAACATGGAATGTGCTTCTGGAAAATACAGGCAATAAATATATTCGCTTATCGCAGGCACAGTGGCTTATTAAAGGCGATGATCAAGAGCTATTATTAGAAGGGACCGAATTGAGTAAAGCATTGACTGGAAAAATTTTATTACCAAAATCTAGCCGTGAGGTCTCAATAAAAATTCCAACAAAGTTTAATGCAGCTAGTAGTGATCTAGAGGTCAATTTTTAATGCTGCGGATATGCAGTTACTTTCTTATATATGTAATTGTAATTGCACCGACCTTTGCTGTAGAAGTAACGCCTATGGTGGTTACTTTCTCCCCTGATAGTCGTTCAAGTAACGCTTCTAGCTTGGTTCACAATCAGTTACCAAGAGACATTGCTTTTGATATACAAATTTACGAAATTGACTTTTCTCAAGGCACGCCTAAATTAATTTCTTTAGATGACTCTCCATTGTGGGTTTTTCCTCCATCGCTATTTTTGCAACCAGGGCAAAGCCAGCAGTTGCAATTTAGATGGTTAGATAAAAAACTTCCTAGTACAGATAAAAGCTATCAAGTTAGTTTGATTGAGCAGCCCATTGCAAAGCAGTCTATAAATAAACAGTCACAACTTACGATGCTGTTAAATGTAAATTTAATTGTTCATTTGGATCAACCTCGATTAGTTCCTAAACTGACTATAAAAGAACCTCATGTTGAGGATGGCTTTATCGTCACTGAAGTATTAAATGAAGGAAAAGGGGCAGGACGATTAAGTGATTATGAAATAAAAATCACTAAAAATAAAACCCTGAGCGATCGAATTTTAAAAGATCAATTAAAAGCAAACGGATACGATGTTTTTTTTGCTCCTCATAGCACCAGTGTCATAAAAGTCCCTATGCCACAATCTTTACAGGAAGGAAGTTTAAATCATCTACGTTTAGTGCTGGCTCGCTAGTTATGCGAGTTTTATTATGCATATTTTTATTGAGCTTTACTCAATTATGTTATTCAAAAATTAACCCGTCTAAAAGAACCATCGAACTCAGTGTTGAAGCAGAACTGAATAAAAATGCTATTGGTAAATTAACTCTTGCAGTTGACCCAAATGATAATTTATCACTCAAATGGAGTGAAATTAAAGTTTCATTCGAACGACTTTTATTTTCAGAAGATTTTGATTCTTTAGAGTCTAAAGTTAATAAGAATGTTATTGATACAAAAGCATTAGAGTCATTTGGATATAATATTTCATTCGATATGAGTGATTTTAGCTTAGAAATATCAGTACCTCTTACACTGACTCGCCCTCAACAGCTAAGTTTAAAATCTGATTCAAGGAATTTAACAGCATCGGAACCCGCTAAACTAAGTGGATTTGTTAATGCTTATTCAAGTTATTTTTATCAGCAAGATAAAGGCGAGGACACAACAGATGAGCTCTTAGCTATTCGCTCTGAAATGGTAGTGAGCTGGGAAGGCTGGGTTTTAGAAAACGAAGTGGAGTATTTATCTGAAGTAGCTCCTACGTCATCAAATATTAGTCGCTTAGGTACTCGTATAATACATGACCTACCGCTTAGTGGGTTACGTATATCAGTCGGTGATAATTATAGTTCAGGTAGTTATTTTCAATCAACAGCACGGGTACTAGGTTTGTCGCTTTCACATGATTTTTCGCTAGTTTCTGACAGACCTATCAGACCCAGTGCTTCTCGTAGCTTTACCTTAGAGAGTCCATCCTCTGTAGAGGTGTTAGTTGGCGAGCGGATAGTACAAAAACTTAATTTAGCCGCAGGTATATATTCTCTTGATGATATTCCCCTTAATGAAGGAAGCAATAATATTACTTTGAGGATCACTGATATAGCAGGAGTTGTGCGTTTTGTTGATTTTGACGTAACGACAGGTTTAGATCTTTTTGCTCAAGGGCAACTTGAATATGAGTTTCATTTAGGCGTTCCTTCACGCTTAGGTAGTGAGCTAGATTATGATTACGACGAGCCACTAGCCAGCTTTTATCTTGATTATGGCATTACACCTAGCTGGACAGCGGGTGCGGCAGTACAGGGTGATGAGTATTCTCAGCAGGTTGGTTTTAAAAATATTTATGCAGCTAAAATTGGACAGATTGCGTTTGAAAATGCGATAAGTTTCAATGAAAAAACAGGCCATGCTTATCGCATTGTTTATAGTAACTATAGAAATCATAGTGATAATAACACTGACATTACGGTGGGTTATGAATACTCATCAAGATATTTTACAGGCCTTGGTTATCGGCCTGATTCTCAATCTAGTTCTCGCTTAAGAGAGCATTATATTCAGGCTAATTATAGTTTTTTTTGGGGCGATAATACGCAAACATCTTTTTTTACAAGCTTATCAAGGTCATATGATGAAGCTCAATTTGATAAATCAATTGGGGTTAGTCTTTCTGGTGAGATCGATAATAGCCAATGGAGATATAGTTTAGGTGGGCAGTGGGAGGGTCTCGCTGAAGAAAGTCAATGGGATGTAAGGTTGTCTGTCACTTATAAGTTTTCTAATACTCGACGGGCTAAATTATCTCACCAATCTAGGCGTGACAAAACACGTTTAGAATTCTCTCAAGATAGTAATCAGCGCTATGTTGGAGCTTTGAACATAAGAGCTGGGCTTGAAAAAAATGATCAAAATGAAGCTATTTTTGATTTAAATACTCAATATAACGCGAATCGTTTTGTTATGAACTTTGATCATGGGAGTTTTTACGAGCAATTTAATGAGGACTCAGCTTACCATCAGAGCCGATTAAGCTTGGCGTCAAGTATAGCATTTGCAGATAAGAGTTGGGCTGTTGGGAAACCCATATACGATAGCTTCGCTTTAGTAAAACCTCACTCTAGCCTTAAAGGAAAAAAAGTTATATTGGGGCAATATGAAGATGAATATAGGGCAGATAATGAAGACTTCGAGACTATTTTATTGAACGATATAAGTTCATACGCCTCAACCAACGTTGCAGTCGATATTGATAACTTAGCGCCAGGGTATGATATAGGTTCTGGTATTATTACTCTTTATTCACCTTATCGAACGGGTCATGCAATTACAATAGGGACTGCCGCTAACATATCAGTTATTGCAACGCTGTACGACCAACAAAAAAAGCCACTATCGTTACAGGTTGGAACGGCTATTTGTTTAGATAATAGTAGTAAGAAAGAGCATACATTTTTTACGAATAAAAAAGGACGATTTGCATTAACAGGTTTAACCGCCTGTAATTATGAAATTACACTTAAGAATGCAGAAAAGTCACATTTTACGATTGAAGTATCTGAAGGTGAACAATTACAGCGCAAAGGAGCTATTTATGTACAATAAAAAAGTAAGTTTATTATTGGGTGGTTTAGCACTATTTATTTTTACGCCTTTAATTCATGCGCAATGTGCTGCTAGGTTCGATAAGGTTGAACATATTTATGATGATTTTGAAAGCTACCATGCCTTACAGCAAGTAGACTCTAAGAAAGAGCTACGTATAAGCGTTATTAATGATGAGAGTTGTCAATTACAGCTCCTGATTACAAGTGAGAACCAAGCTCAGTTAAAAGGGCAATTTCAAAGTGTTCCGTACCAAATGCAAAGTATACAGAGTCAGTTAGTTAGCACATCAACTTTAAAGTTGAGCTTTACTAATTCTTCGACGATATTGTCATTACTAATACCATCAGGAACGCCGATTAAAGCTGGTGTCTATACAGATAGACTCCAAATGAAATTATACGATCAGGGGAGCAAGTTGTTAGATGAACGAGAATATAGCATTCAAGAAAATATTGTGCCTAGAACAAGTCTTTCTGTACTTGGGTATAATACATTTTCAAATACTATTAATTTGGGAGAGCTAATACCGGGTAAGGAATACACTATGTTACCTAGTTTACAAGTTGTTACTAATTCAGATATTCAATTATCTGTAAGTTCAGATAATAATGGTAAATTAATACACAGTCTCTATAGAGATAAATATGCAATTAATTACAGTCTAGATCTGGCTGGAAGATGGCTTGAACTAAATAACGTATCACAACATAAATTCTCATATTCAGGACAAACCGTTTATTTGTTACCTTTGAAAATTCAACTAAATGATTTTGAAAGGCAAGCTGCCGGTGAATATTCTGACATAATAAGGTTTCAAATAAGTCCGCTTAATTATTAACCTTATTTAAGTTTTTTTGACACCAAAGTAATGCTTGTTGCTTATTTTTTACAGCAATTTTTTGGTAAACTTTGTGTAGGTGGACGCGAACAGTAGCTTCACTTATAAATAAAGTGTCGGCAATTGCACTTGAATGTAAGCCAGAAAATAATAAGTTTAATACTTTCATTTCCTTGCAGGTTAAGTTGTTTGATTGCAACGTAGTTTGTTGTTCACTCGCTAGCATTTGCCTCATCCAATCATCGGTTACTGCACGAGGGAACCATAACTTTCCTTGTTCAATGGCTTCTAATCCTTGTTGAAGTAGTACTTCGTCAGTGCCTTCGTAAAACAATCCTTTTAAATTTGGCCACTCTTTTAATGCTAGTACATCGCAGTCTTTTGGGACATCAAAAATTACCAGTCCTTGGTGACCATTTTTTAGCATGAATTGATTAATAAGTTCATAATTGGTAATGACGTTTAAAGCTTGATAATTAACAAGTAAAACGTTGAAGTCAGCTGCAACACAAAAAAGTGAAGTGTAATTTGGATTTGTGAAGCATTTGAGGCTTTTATCAGCTGTGTTTTCAATATTCATAATATTCTATCCATAGACTACATTTTAGTACTATATTCTTATTTTTAGTTAATTTCAATGGTAGGAGAATGTGTTGTAGCTCTTTTTTTATACACTAAAGTACATGTGTAAAGTACGTTTTATGTGCTTTTTAAAATTGTATTTATGCGGTTTTTTGTTTTAAAACAGCTTTTTAGTGAGGTTGATATTAATGTTCTTTATTTATGATAATCCACCTAAAGCTAACAATGCCTAAATTGCTTTTATTCTTTATACATTTATTCAAATAATTTATACATTTCTTCACAATTCTGTCATATAATACCCATCCAGAGGAAAGATGCATTACGCATCTTTTTTTATGCCTGAAATTTATACTTTTAAGTATAAATGCATAACTAAATCACACGGTATCCTTTGGAGAATATTTTGAAATTACGTAACCTCTCACAGCTAAGTCTAGCAATTTTTGCTGCACTCACTACCTCTGTAAACGCCGAAGAAACTAAAACAACAGCTAAACAAGACGCATTTGAAAAGATAGAAGTCACAGCTCGTAAACGTACAGAGAGCCTGTTTGAATCTCCAACCGCTATCACTTCAATTGGCGCTAACCTAATTGATAAAGCCAATATGAGTAACCTAGAAGATATTGGTAAATATGTTCCAAATTTAAATATTACCCGCTATGGCGTGGGCAATTCTGCGCATGCGTCTGTATTTATCCGCGGTATAGGTTTGCAAGATCACATAATAACTACCGATCCGGGTGTGGGTGTGTATCTTGATGGTGTGTACTTAGGTCGTCAAATGGGTTCTAACTTATCATTACCTAATGTTGAGCGTGTTGAAGTGCTTCGTGGCCCACAAGGTACTTTATATGGCCGTAATACATTAGGTGGCGCTGTAAATGTAATTACAAAGCAACCTGGTGATGAAGGTATTGTTACTACTACAGCTAAGCTGGGAAGTCGTGGACGTATTGCCGGTGATGTTTATTTTAATAACTCACTAACAGATGATGTAAGTATGTCTGCAAGTGCATCGTACAAAACACGTGATGGTGTGGGCGAAGCTGTTAATTTAGCAAACCCAGAAAAAGAAATTGGTGAAGAAGAAGAATTTAGTGGTCGTGTTGCACTTAAATGGCAAGCAAATACCGACTTAGCATTCACTTTTTCTTTAGATGGTGTTGATAACGAATCTGGCCAATCGCCTTATACAATTGAATTGACAGACCCACTAGACTCAAATGATGTTTTTAATGGCGACTTCCCATTATTGACTCAAGATTTAATTCCATCAGACCCTGATGATTTAGGCACAACTGTTGCGGGTATTGAATCTACCTCTTACTCAGGTTGGGGCACATCGTTTTCAGCCGATTGGGCAATTAACGATACTTATACCACTAAGTTTATCTCAAGCTACCGTACATCTGAGTATGAAGGTGGCCTAGATGATGATGCATCACCTTTAAACTTGTCTGAGTTTCCAGAGGAGGGCGGTGCTGATCAGTACTCATTTGAAGTTCAGCTAAATGCAACATTCGATAATATGGACTTTGTATCTGGTCTTTACTTTTTTAATGAAGATGGCTTTACACGTTCAGGCCCGTTTGTATTTAGCCCATTTAATACACCTAATGGCTTGTTGAATGATGGTGTAACAGAATCATTTGGCGGTTACGGCGAATTTGAAATTAACCAAGAAACTAATTCGTATGCAGCATATATAAATGCCAGCTACGATTTAACTGACGATTTAACGGTTGGTGGTGGCCTTCGTTATTCAAAAGATAAGAAAGATGCAAATGCTATATTCCCATCATTTCCAACTCGTAAATATGTAAGTGCAGATTTTGATGCAGTTACGTGGGATGTAAATGCATCTTATCAGCTTAGCAATAATATGAATGTTTATGGCCAGATTCAAAAAGGCTATCAAACAGGTGGTTTTCCACCGCGTCCATTTGGTGGACCAGATCAATTTGTATCGTTTGACGAAACAAAAGCGATTAACTACGAAATGGGCTTAAAAGGCCAAGTACACGAAAATGTATCTATGATGCTTGCGGTATTTGTGACTGATTACACCGATTTAGCATTGCCGTTTTCAGATCCAACAGCGGGTGGTGGCTTTGTAACAATTGTAGAAAATGCAGGTCAATCTAAAGCGCAAGGTATTGAGCTTGAAACAACTGTTGCTATTACCGATGACTTTACTATTCGTAGTGCAGTTGGTTATTTAGATTCTGAAATAACAGAAGTGGCTGAGGGTGTACAAGGCATAGGTAAAGGCGATTCACCAGCACTGACGCCACGCTGGACTGTCATGGTTGCACCTTCTTACTTTATGGATTTAGAGAGTGGCGCAACACTTGCGTTTAATGCTAATTATTCGTATCGCAGTGAAATGCAAGGTCAATCAGTTTACAACCAAAGTGAGACCATTGATTCTCGTGAACTAGTTGGTTTTAATATTTCGTACACTAATCCATATGGCGATATGGAAGTTACACTGTATGGTGAAAACGTTCTAAACGAAGTTTACGATGTTGGTCGCCTACAACAATCAGGTTTTGTTGGTGTAATGCGCAGTAATGACCGCAGTGAATTTGGTTTGAAATTCAAAAAAGATTTTGAGCTATAAACTAAAATCAAGTAAATAAAATTCAATGTAATTGAAGTTTATTTTTCATAACAAAGGCCGAATCATGCTGTGATTCGGCCTTTATATATTCAATAGTAAAATTATTATCCACATAATTTAAATCCCTAATTTAAATTGCTGATTTAAAACAATCAACATAACCACTTTTAAGTATTTGTATCAGCTAAAATGCGCCTTTTTAGTTTGTGTAAAGGCTTGGTTGTTCGTTACAATGGCGCCACTTAATTGCCAAACGGACTCAGTGATGAAAATTCTTGCCGATCAAAATATGCCTTTAGTTGAGCAGTACTTTGCAGACTTTGGTGAGGTTGAGCGTTTTGATGGTCGTAAATTAATGCCTGAACAATTAATAAATGTAGATGTACTCCTTACTCGTTCAGTGACTAATGTTAATAATGAACTATTGGCACAAGCTAACAAGCTGAGCTTTGTGGGGACTGCCACAATTGGCATTGACCATATTGATACGCAATTACTGCATGACAGAAATATTGCTTTTACCAGTGCACCTGGTTGTAATGCAGTTGCTGTAGCTGAATATGTAATTAGTAGTTTATTTACATTAAGCCAAGAAAATGCGCGCCCATTGTGTGGTCAAACAATTGGTATTGTAGGAATGGGTAACATTGGCACGTGTTTGTCGCAAAAATTAAAAGCATTAAATGTCGACGTACTGTTATGCGATCCAATTAAGCACGAACAGGGCTTACTACAAGAGCATGTAGCGCTTGATGAGTTATTAGCGCAATCAGATGTTGTTACTTTTCATGTTCCACTTATTAAAAGTGGCGAGCACAAAACGCTGCACATGATGAATAAAGAGCGATTACAAGCACTTAAGCCAGGAACAACGCTAATTAATGCAAGCCGAGGCGACGTAATTGATAATCAAGCATTGCTTGAGGTAATGGAAGCTGGGGCTGATTTAGATATAGTACTTGATGTATGGGAAAAAGAGCCCAATATTCTAACTGAATTACTAGAGCATGTGCGTTATGCCAGTGTGCATATCGCAGGGCATACACTTGAGGGGAAAGCACGAGGTACACAAATGTTGTATCAAAAATTGTGTGACCTAAAAGGTGTAGAGGTGAGTAAATCGTTGGATGATTTTTTACCAATACCTGCTATTACAAATGCAACTGTTACGCAAAGCCTAAGCGAGCAAGATATTGCCCGTTTGGTGCATTTAATTTATGACGTACGCCGCGATGACGGAATTTTACTTCGTCATTTAGAAGGTGAGGGCTTTGATAGTTTACGTAAAAACTATCCGGTAAGGCGAGAATTTAGCACCTTATTCCTACAAGGTGATAGCCCACAACTAGCAGCACTTAGTCAACTTGGCTTTAGCATAGCTAAATAATTATTTAACTAACGATGTTGTTTTAATGTCGTTTATAGAGGAAGAAATATGTCGCAAAAATATAACGTTGCCGTACTTGGCGCTACTGGTTTAGTAGGCCGTCAAATCATTGAAACGCTAGCAGATCGTAAGTTTCCTGTAGATCAGCTTTTTTTACTTGCGAGCAGCCGCAGCGCAGGTGAAGACATAAAGTTTCGTGGTGAGACCATTGAAGTACTTGACGTTGAAGGCTTTGATTTTAGCCAAGCGCATATAGGTTTGTTTTCTGCTGGTGGTAGTGTATCTGAAAAATATGCTCCTATTGCTGCTGATGCCGGCTGTATTGTAATCGATAATACATCGCACTTTAGAAATGATTTTGAAATCCCACTAGTGGTGCCAGAAGTTAATGCTTCAAGCCTAGCTGATTTTAGGAATCGTAATATTATTGCTAACCCTAACTGTTCAACTATTCAGATGATGTTAGCACTTAAACCAATTTATGATGCTTACGGAATAGACCGTATTAACGTATCTACTTACCAAGCTGTATCGGGCGCAGGTAAAGAAGCGGTTGATGAACTTGCAAAGCAAACAGCTAACTTGATGAATGCACGCCCTATGGATAATAAAGTATTTCCAAAGCAAATTGCATTTAACGTTATTCCTCAAATTGATAGCTTTGAGGATAATGGCTATACACGCGAAGAAATGAAAATGGTAAATGAAACTCATAAAATTTTGGGTGATACCACTATTGCAGTAAATCCTACATGTGTACGTGTTCCCGTGTTTTTTGGTCACTCAGAATCAATTAATATTGAAACGCGCATGCCTTATGACTTTGAACACGTTAAGCAACTTTTAAAAGACGCGCCTGGTGTCGAGCTAATTGATGATGAAGGTGATTACCCTACAGCAGTGTCTGACGCTAGTGGTAACGATACTGTTTATATAGGCCGATTACGTGCTGATATTTCTCATCCTCATGGATTAAACATGTGGGTTGTAAGTGATAACACTCGCAAAGGTGCTGCAACTAACAGCATTCAAATTGCAGAAGAGCTTATTGCTAATTACATGTAATAGTTAATAGCGCTGAACACACTTTAGAAGCGGTAAACATTATTTGTTTGCCGCTTTTTGTTTATAGAGCTTGTCAATTTTTTGCCGTTTATTTTTAAAAGTATAAAAACTGATTGATAACACTCAATAAATTAATATTTATAAAGATGTTTTAAGGCATTTATTTTCAAGGTGTTGCGATGGATATTAAGCCTTAACTGGTTTATAGTTTGTAATTGGAATAGAGCTTGCAATAAAAATAGATTGTAATAATAAATGCGAGTCAGCCATTTGGCTGATAACAGCAATAATCAACAATATTTATGCACTTAAGCTTTAAGTGTTTTGTTAATATTTAAATATTAAAGGATCAGCATGCGCGGTTTAGTTACACTTATTATATTAGCGTCTGCATTGATAGTAACGCCAGTTTACTCTCAAGACAGTACCCAATTAAAGGGGCCTAAAGGCGTTGACTATGGTGCGCAAGGGCGATCTATTGGGCCAATTAAACCAACAGACACACTTTGGCGTATAGCGGCTAAAGTGCGCCCAGATAACTCCGTCAGCATTTATCAAGTTATGCAGGCCTTGTATAACAAAAACCCCAACTCATTTTTAGAACAAAATCTTAATCATATTCAAAATGGTGCCTATTTAAAAATCCCTACCTTAGCCGAAATAAAAGGTGTAAATACACAGCTTGCAAAACAACGCTCAGAGCAAGATGATGCATTATGGGAAAAGAAAAAAAATGGCACACTTACGCAAAGCGAAATTACCTCAGCACAAACAAAAGTAACCCAAGCTCGTAAAGTCGACGTAGACGATGCCAAAAAAGAGATACAGAAAGAATTAAATGAAATAAAAACAGAGCAAAGTACTAAGCTGGTTGAGTTACAACAACAATTTAAAAATTCTGTAAGCAATGTAGAAGAAATTTTAGTTGAGAATAATAATCTTAAAAAACAATTATCAGGTATTTCAAACGAACTCGAAAACTTACGCTTACAGTTAGGACAAGACAGTGAAATTCAAAATCAATTAAAAGAACTAATTGTTAAGCAAAACGAGATTATTGCACAACAAAAAAAACAAGAGATAGTACCAAAAGAATCGTTTGATTTAAGCTCATTATTTTCAAATCCGATAGTGCTGGGTTTATTAATGTTTATTCCTGGGCTACTGATTATTTTTGCAATTGTTATGTTTTTACGCAAACGAGCAAGTAATCAAGAAGAGCCACAAAACGATGATGACTTTTTACCACAAACCCCAATTTACACTGGCGATGATGATTTAGGTCCAAGTTTAAATGACGATCCAATTGTACCCGACCCTTTAGATGACTTGAGTGTTCAACTTGATGATAATCTTGAAAATGATATGTTGCCTGATGATGATTTAGATGACGGCCTAGATGATTTTTCAGGTGGTGAGAATTTACTCGATCAGGATGAGCTTGAAAGTCTACTAAGTGATGACATTGTTTTTGATGATGAAAATACCGATGACGATGATGAACTCGATATTTTTATGCAGCAAGGGTTTGATCAACCTTCAGATGAAAACGCTGAAGATATTGATTTAGACTTATCTGATGACTCAATAAACAATGATGAAATTCTAACTAATGACGATTTAGATAGCTTGTTTGATGAAGACGATAGTCTACCTGAGTTTGATGCACCGCAAACAAGCGAAGCTTTAGAGGATGATAGCTTAGAGTCTCATGATGAAATGGCGGCTTTAAGTGAGGAGCTTGCAGATGATGATAATTTTGATATAGATGAATTATTAGATCAAACATCAACAGAATTAGATACCTCAAATAACACTTCAGCTGAACTTGATACAAGCGACGACTTTGATTTAGACGATATAGATAGCTTAATTGATGAAGCGAATGACCCAAAAAGTGATGTGGCAGATGACTCAATTGATGCAGAGTTACTCGACGAAGATGAACTTCTAGAAGAAAGCGACGATTTTGATTTAGATGACATAGATAGCTTAATTGATGAAGCAGCGGTTGACACTGCAGATGATTCATTAGTTGAGGAAAGCGACGATTTTGATTTAGATGACATAGATAGCTTAATTGATGAGGCAGCGGTTGATACTGCAAATGATTCATTAGTTGAGGAAAGTGATGACTTTGATTTAGACGACATAGATAACCTAATTGATGAGGCAGCAGTTGATACTGCAAATGATTCATTAGTTGAGGAAAGTGACGACTTTGATTTAGACGACATAGATAGCTTAATTGATGAGGCAGCGGTTGATACTGCAGATAAATCATTAGTTGAGGAAAGTGACGACTTTGATTTAGACGACATAGATAACCTAATTGATGATGAACTAAAAAATTCAGATGTAAGAGATTCAGAAATTGATAATGCATTAGCAGACTCAGTTGAGGATTTAGCAGATGCTCAAGAAGAATTAAATGTTGATGATATTGAGTCGCTTGCTTCATCATTAAATGAAGAGCCAGAGCTTGAAGAAGAGCCAGAGCTTGAAGAAGAGCCAGAACTTGAAGAAGAGCCAGAACTTGAAGAAGAGCCAGAGCTTGAAGAAAAGCCAGAACTTGAAGAAGAGCCAGAGCTTGAAAAAGAGCCAGAGCTTGAAAAAGAGCCGGAGCTTGAAAAAGAGCCGGAGCTTGAAAAAGAGCCAGAGCTTGAAGAAGAGCCTGAGCTTGAAGAAGAACCAGAGCTTTTAGAAGAGCCTGAGCTTACAGAAGAACCTGAGCTTGAAGAAGAGCCTGAGCTTGAAGAAGAGCCTGAGCTTAAAGAAGAGCCTGAGCTTGAAGAAGAGCCTGCGCTTGAAAAAGAGCCGGAGCTTGAAGAAGAGCCAGAGCTTGAAGAAGAGCCAGAACTTGAAGAAGAGCCAGAGCTTGAAGAAGAGCCTGAGCTAGAAGAAGAACCAGAACTTGAAGAAGAGCCAGAGCTTGAAGATGAGCCTGAACTTGCAGAAGAACCTGAGCTTATAGAAGAACCTGAACTTATAGATGTAACGGTTGATGATTTTTCAGACACATCAGAGTCGCTTCTTGATCCTGAAGATGCACTTGAAGAATACACAGATGATACTTTAAAGAGCGTTGATGAGCTTTTAAGTGAGCTACAACAGGCCACTGATGACGACTATATAGAAACACCTGATTGGTCTTTAGATGAGCTTGATGATGATCTTGAAGAAATAGAAGTAGATCTTGGTGACGATCCGCTAGCGGGCGACGATGACTCAGATCTTACTGAAATTGAAGAGCAGCTTGATAGCGAGCTTGTAACTCCAAGTGAAGAGTTGGATGAATATCCTGAACTTGAATTAGACGATGATCAATCATTATTAGAGAATGAGCCTTCGTTTGAGCCGCAAGAGCTTAAAGGAGATGCATCGGGTGATGAAAATGCAGTAGCACTTAGTCAAACAGAGAAAGATCTCGCAAATGCGCTTATGGCAGATGGTGATTTAGATAGTTTAGAAGATGATTTTGATGATGAACTATTAATTGATAATGACTTCTCTGAATTAGAAACTGAAACGGAGATTGAAGATGAGTCGCTTGATGATGATTTACTTCAAGAAATTAATAATGAGGTTGATTCTGTTGAACCACCAAGTATTGAAGATGACATCAAACCTCTTAACCTTGATGAAGTTCAAGAAACATTAGAAAGTGAGTTGCCATTTACCCCTGAAGAATTACAAGGGGATGATTTAGATGGTGAGGCACCGGGAGTCGCTTCCAGCCAAGCTGAGCAAGATTTAGCAAACGCACTTATGGCAGATGCTGATTTAGATAGTTTAGAAAATGATTTTGATGATGAGATTTTAATTGAAAATGATTTTTCTGAATTAGATGCTGAATTTGACGAAGATAGTTTAGAGCAAGCGCTAACTGATGAGTTATCAGACGAATCGCAAGAGCAAACAAATGCAGAGCGCGAAGCACAGTTAACAAGCTTAGATGAAGTGGGTAGCACTGATATTAGCTCTGACGACGAACTTGATGAAGAGTTTATGTCGAATTTGACGCAAACTGATTTTGATTCATTACTTAGTGAGTTAGCAGAGCCTGAAGAGTTAAGTGTTGATGACAGCAGTGAATTTGATGTTGACTTTGACAGCTTGCTAAAAGAAGACTTAGAGACAGATGATTCATTAACTACAAAAGAGTCACTTGTTGAAGGTAGTGATGTTGAGCAACTTGATAATGACGAATTTGTAGATATTGATTCATTATTAGAAGAAAGTGACGACGCTGAACTTGAACACGAACCTTACACCGACGTTAATATGGATGTCGGTTTGAGTGAGTTTGATGCATTACTTGCAGGTGATAACCCAACGGATGTTGATGCTGAAAGTGGTGGCTACTCAGCTAAACTTGATTTAGCGCGTGCTTATATTGAAATTGATGATTTTGATTCTGCGCTTAAAGTTATTGAGGATGTCATTAACAAAGGTCCTGAAGAAGTTCAAGAGGAAGCACTTAGCTTAAAAGCTAAACTAAAATAATTAAAATGTTTATAAGAACCCGTATCTAGCTTAGCTAAATACGGGTTTTTTTATGTGTATTGGTTTGATTACGACAGGTCTCCTTTTATTGCATCGTTAGATAGCATAAAATGCCTCGTTCATTAGCACAGTAGGTAAAACGGTAATTATGCGAGTAGCACTTGGAGTTGAATACAACGGCGCACGTTATAGTGGTTGGCAGCGTCAATCACATGTAAATAGCGTACAGCAAGAAGTAGAAAAAGCGTTGTCGCGTATTTGTAATCATCCTGTTGAAGTTATATGTGCAGGGCGTACAGATGCTGGTGTGCACGGTACAGGCCAAGTAATACACTTTGAAACGCAAGCCGATCGCGATATGGTCGCATTTACACTAGGTATGAATACTTTAATGCCTAAAGATATTGCTATTCGCTTTGCCCAACCGGTTGCTGATGACTTTCATGCCCGTTTTAGTGCTACAGCTCGTCGTTATCGCTATGTTATTTATAACTCCCCTCTACGAGGTGCGGTATTAAACGAGGGTGTTACGCATTTTCATCATCATCTTGATGAAACAAAGATGCAAGAGGCGTGTCAGTACTTAATAGGTAAACACGATTTCACATCTTTTAGAGCGATACATTGTCAAGCAAATACACCGACAAGAACAATTCATCATCTGTCGGTACAGCGCCAAGGTACTTACGTTATTATTGATATTAAAGCGAATGCATTTTTACATCACATGGTACGTAATATCACAGGCAGCTTAATGGATGTTGGTTTACATAAACAACAACCTATATGGATAAAAGAGCTACTTGATTGTAAAGAACGCGCAAAGGCCAGTGCTACCGCTAAGGCTGCTGGTTTGTATTTAGTGGATGTTGACTACCCTGAGCAATTTAATATTCCTCAAACACCTTTAGGCCCTTTATTTTTGCCTGATATAGATGTGGTATAAGTACTTTTTATGAGCACTTTTAACTACTAAGACCAGTTTTTTATACCGCGTTAGTGTAATTCATGTTTTAATTGAAAAAATTTGTCTGCTAATTGCTATTAGCAGGCTCGCGACACAGAACAGTATTAAGAGAGTTGCAAATGAGTTGGCTAGAAAAAATCTTACCTAAAACGACAAAATCATCAGGTCGTAAAGAAATCCCAGAAGGTGTTTGGGCTAAGTGTACATCGTGTGATTCAATTTTATATAAAGCTGAATTAGAAAAGTCATTAAACGTATGTCCTAAGTGTGACCATCACATGCGTGTTAGTGGCCGTAAGCGCCTAGAGCACTTTTTAGATGAAGGTGATCGTCAAGAGCTTGGTACACAACATGAGCCTAAAGACATTCTTAAGTTTAAAGATTCTAAAAAGTACTCTGACCGTATCAGTGCAGCCCAAAAAGCAAGTGGTGAAAAAGATGCACTTGTAGCTATGAAAGGCCGATTAAAAGGTATTCCAGTGGCAGCGGTAGCATTTGAGTTCTCATTTATGGGTGGTTCAATGGCTTCTGTTGTTGGCGCTCGCTTTGTTGATGCTGTTGATCAATGTTTAGAGCATAACATGCCGCTTATTTGTTTTTCTGCATCAGGCGGAGCACGTATGCAAGAAGCGCTTATGTCGCTTATGCAAATGGCTAAAACAAGTGCTGCACTTGCAAAAATGACGGAAAAAGGTCTTCCATTTATTTCAGTAATGACCGACCCGACAATGGGTGGTGTATCTGCATCACTTGCTATGCTGGGTGATATTAACGTTGCTGAACCTAAAGCGTTAATTGGTTTTGCAGGTCCTCGTGTTATTGAGCAGACTGTTCGCGAAACATTACCTGAAGGTTTTCAGCGTAGTGAATTTTTGCTAGAACATGGTGCAATTGACATGATTATTGACCGCCGTGAAATGCGCGATACCCTTGCACGCATTTTAGCTAAATTTATGAACTTGCCTTCTACGGAACAAGAGCATAGAGTAGCGTAAATTTCAGCTTTACTGATTACACGCTATGACAAAAACAATTCCTAGCCAATCATCAAGCCTTGATGATTGGCTTTTTTATTTAGAAAGTGTTCACCCAGCTAACATTGCAATGGGCCTAGAACGAGTTGCTAATGTTGCCAACAATATTGGCCTTTTAAACACTCCAAGTAAAATTATTCTTATTGCCGGTACAAACGGTAAGGGCACCACTGCACGTTGCTTAGAGTCGCTATTGCTAGCGCAAGGTTTTAGCGTGGGTACTTACGCATCTCCTCATTTAATTCGTTATAACGAGCGTGTACGAGTTAATGGCGAAGAACTGGCAGACCAATTTCATATAGATGCTTTTCACCAGCTTGAGCAAGGCCGTAAAGACACTCCTCTGACTTATTTTGAATATGGTACTTTGGGTGCGTTGGCAATTTTTAAACGCTGTAAGGTCGATTATGTATTACTAGAGGTTGGTCTAGGCGGGCGCTTTGATGCTACAAATATAGTAACTCCCTTTGCAAGTGTGATCACCACTATCGATTTAGATCATAAAGAGTACCTAGGTGATACACGAGAGTTAGTGGCTTATGATAAAGCCGGTATTTTTCGTGAAAATACGCCTGCTATTATAGGGGATTTAAATATTCCTCACACAATGACTGATTATGGCAAAGAAATTAATGCCAATATGACGTTGTCGGGCAGTGACTTTATTTTCAAAGAGAATGCTGAGAGCTTTAATTGGCAATATAAAGAACATAATCTTGTAATAGATAAGCCAGCAATACCGTGTCAAAATGCAGCAACGGCGTTAACTGCGCTAAGCGTTTTAAACTTATTACCAAGTGAGCAAGTCATACGAAGTTGCCTCGCTAATTTAGTTGTAGAAGGGCGGTTTCAGCAGTTAAGCGCTGAGCCTTTAGTCTTTACTGATGTAGCACATAACCCTGAGTCGGCGCGTTATTTAGCCAATAAGTTATCAAGCTATAAAGATAAAGGCTTTAAAATTCATGCATTAGCCGCTATGCTTGCTGATAAAGATAAAGTGGGTGTACTTAAAGAAGTAAGTCACTTGGTCGATGAGTGGTCATTAGCGAGCTTAAGTGGTCCGCGAGGCGACACTGCAAGTAATTTACAAAATGCGCTGCAGGGTATATCTCATCATAATACTATCAATAGCTATGATAGTGTGGCACAGGCACTGAGTGTAATTTTACCAAAACAACAAAGTGATACTATGTTGATTGTATTTGGTTCATTTTTTACAGTGGCCGGCGCTATTAATTACTTTAAAAAATAGAGAGGATGTCGGTGAACTCAAGTTTTATTAATCGCTTAGTCGGAACAAGTATAGTAGTGATCGCAGCAATTGTGTTTATCCCTAATATACTCGATGGCGAAAAAGTGCATTATAAAGAGGGCTTTAAAGCGATACCTGATCGCCCTGAGTTCAAAACAATCGATCTTCAAGAGTCAATTGATGAAAACATGGCTAATGCTGAGCCACTAAAACAAGATGAAATTGAAGATATTCAAGCTGACGATGAAGCTTTTGAGCAGCAAAACGCTATGGATGAGAGTGACTACGCTGTAGAGAATAAAGTTATTGAAGCGACTATTGAACCCAAAGCTACACCGATCACTAAGGCACCGGTTCAGGCTAAACCAAAACCTATTGCGCCTCGTAAAAGTGATGAAAACCTAACAAGTATGGCTTACGTTATTCAATTAGGTAGTTTTTCACATGTTGCAAATGTAAAAGCATTACAGGCTAAATTAAAAGTTGAAGGGTTTAAAACGTTTACTAAACCGATTAAAACCCCAAATGGGACGTTAACAAAGGTATTTGTTGGTCCTTCGCTTGATAAAAATGAATTACAAAAGCAGCTTCCCCAGCTGAAAGAGCTTACTAAATTAAATGGTAAAGTTACGCAATACGAAGTAACAAAATAATTAAAAAAAGGCTTGTATCACAAGCCTTTTTTTATTTATTTATATTTGTTTTTATCATTATCTTTATCTCACAATACCCATTCTATAATGTTAATTTTTTGTATTGACTACAACCCAGTAATCTCCCGTTTAAACTTGCATACTAACGATGTTTGGGTATAGAATGCGCCCCAAATTAGCGACTAATTGGTTCTTATGATCTGGGTTGATTACGCCATTATTGGCATCATTGCATTGTCTACCATCATCGGTTTAATACGCGGCTTTGTAAAAGAAGCAATGTCATTAGCGGTATGGGCTGGCGCCTTTATCATCTCTAGCTTATTTTACCAATATTTAGCTTCCTTCCTAACAACCATTTCTGAACCCCTTTTAAGAAATGCTGCGGCCATAGCCATATTATTCTTTGCGACGCTACTGTTAGGCGGTTTACTAAACTATATTTTAGGTGAGCTTGTACATCGTACTGGTTTATCGGGTACCGACCGTGTCTTTGGCATAGTGTTTGGTGCTCTACGAGGCGTGTTGGTCGTGAGCGCGTTACTCTTCTTTCTTGATGCTTTTACTGGTGCACCCAATACGCACTGGTGGGGCAATTCTATTTTGATTCCAGAATTTGGCTTTGTTGTTGAATGGTTCTTTTCGTACCTAGAAAACAACTCGAGCTTTTTAAATTCAGTAAACCGTTAATCGGCGAGGATAAATTACATGTGTGGTATCGTTGGAATAGTCGGAACATCCCCTGTGAATCAGGCGATTTATGATGGCTTAACTGTTTTGCAGCACCGTGGTCAAGATGCCGCGGGTATCATTACCATTGAGAATAATACGTTTAGCTTGCGCAAAGCAAATGGCTTAGTGAAAGATGCCTTTCACACACGTCATATGAAACGACTACAAGGTACAATTGGTCTTGGCCATGTGCGCTATCCTACAGCAGGATCTTCAAGCTCATCTGAAGCACAGCCTTTTTATGTTAACTCACCGTTTGGTATAGCACTTGCCCATAATGGCAACCTTACTAATGCAGAAGCTTTAAAAGAGCAGTTATTCTCAGAAGCACGTCGTCACGTTAATACAACATCAGACTCTGAAATTTTACTTAATATCATGGCACATGAATTAAGCAAATCTGATAAGTTGCATTTAGACCCTGAAGATATTTTTACTGCGGTAACCGAAGTAAACAATAAAGTAAGCGGTGGTTATGCAACTATTGCTATGATTATCGGCCACGGCATTGTTGCTTTTCGCGACCCTAATGGTATTCGCCCACTTGTATTTGGTAAACGCGAAACCGAAAAAGGTACTGAGTACATGTTTGCCTCAGAAAGCGTTGCGTTGAAACCGGACGGTTTTGAGTTTGTACGTGATGTAGCCCCTGGTGAAGCTATATATGTTACAGAAGAAGGTGAATTCCATTCACTTAGTTGTGCTGATAAGGCATCTTACTCGCCGTGTATTTTTGAATTTGTTTATTTTGCTCGACCTGACTCAACAATAGACCGTATGTCTGTGTACGCAACACGCGTAAACATGGGGACTAAACTAGGCGAAAAAATTGCACGTGAATGGGCTGACAAAGATATTGATGTAGTTATCCCAATCCCAGAAACTTCATGTGATGTAGCACTGGAAATTGCACGTGTGCTTGATTTACCGTATCGCCAAGGTTTTGTTAAAAACCGTTATATTGGTCGTACATTTATCATGCCTGGCCAAGAGATGCGTAAAAAATCAGTGCGTCAAAAGCTAAACGCAATTGATCGCGAGTTTAAAGGTAAAAACGTATTATTAGTTGATGACTCAATTGTTCGTGGTACAACATCAGCACAAATTGTTGAAATGGCCCGAGAGTCTGGCGCTAAAAACGTTTACTTTGCATCAGCGGCACCTGAAATACGCTTCCCTAATGTGTACGGTATTGATATGCCTTCAGCAGCTGAGCTTATTGCTCACGGACGTGAAGTAGAAGATATTAATGCAAGTATTGGTTCTGACGGTTTAATCTTTCAATCGTTAAAAGATTTAATTGCTGCGGTTAGCCAAGAAAACCCTGAAATTACTAAGTTTGAAACTTCAGTATTTGATGGCCAATATATTACTGGCGATATTGATCAAAACTATTTAAATCGTATTGATAAGCTACGTAACGATTCAGCAAAAAGCACCCGCGAAAGTGCGATGTCTTCAGGTTTAGAAATACACAACCAAGACGAAAACGAAGCTGATTAATGATTAGTTAATAAAAAGTCGTTACACAAAAAAAGGAGCTAATTAGCTCCTTTTTTGCGAAGGAAAGAAAGGGAACATTTCTATCAAACATGACTCTTTTTTTAGGTGAAATTTATTAAGTAAACATTGGGCTAACAATCCCATTAGTCCAAAGCATAGCTGTTACAGCTAAAATAATAACCAGTAATATTAATCCACACGTTACTACCGAGCTGGCGTAAATAAAGCCACGCTCTTCTGGGATATGCATAAGTATTGGTACGCCGGTATAGAGTAAATAAACCGAGTAAGCCAGTGCAATAATTCCAATACACACTACAAACCAAAGTACAGGCCAAAAAGCGGCGAGTGCCGACATAAACACTGGTGTTGCAGTATATGCTGCAAGTTCAAGTGTTTGTGTAAATGTAGGTTTAGAGCCAAATGTAACCGCCATCCAATGGGCTAAATACGCCAATGCAAAAACACCCGCTATTAAAGCAAAATACATTGCACCTGCAATTAGCAGTGCACTATCGTGCGTTAAAAATACGGGATTGCCTGCACCTATACTCCATCCTAAATAAACAGATGAGTAGTAGCCCATTATTGAAGGAAATAAAGCAATCAGTAAAATATGCGACAAACTATAGGTTAAACTTTCATGGCGATTATCTATTGTTTGCCATTCTTCAAGTGGGTGAGCATAAATGCCCCAGAGGTGATTTAGTATCATAGTACTTACTCCATAAAAGGAACGTATTATTGTTTTGGTTGGTTTATTTTTATACAGTCTATGTACAGTTATGGTTCACTTATTTTGCAAAGTCAAGTTAACTCGTTATTAACATTTAGACGCAGATAAGGGCTTTGATTTATCCCAAGCAAAATTTCGTGTTAAAATAACGGTCTATCAAATTTATTTAGTAATGAGCAGTCAACGTGCCACATAGCCAACTTTTAGAGCCGATTAATAACTTTTTATTGTGTACCACCCCAGAGCAATGGGTGGAGCAAGCAATTAAAAAAGAAAACTTATCAGTCATTTTAATAGATCACTTAATTTGTGAATTAAAAGCAGCTCAAAGTGCGATGTTTTTAATACGTAAATACGCGGTAGATAAAGAGGGTAGTGATGCATTACTCGAGTGGCTAAAGCCATTTGAAACGCTTATTTACAAGCGAGAAGGGAATTGGCGCGATCTGGCTGCTAAAAATAAGCTCACTAAATCAATAATTCCTAAATCGAGTTCTCCATACGGGCAAGGTCTAATCGATAAAATGGTTTTGCTGATAAAAGAAGAGCTGCATCACTTTTATCAAGTGCTCGAAATTATGGACGAGTACGGTGTTGAGTATCAAAGTATTACACCATGTCGTTACGCAAAAGGCATGCTCCGTCATGTTAAAACGTTCGAGCCCGATGCATTAGTCGATAAGCTAATAGTAGGCGCTTATATTGAGGCGCGTTCGTGTGAGCGTTTTGCAAAGCTTGCACCGCATGTTGACAAACGTTTAGGTGATTTTTATATTTCGTTGTTACGTTCAGAAGCGCGTCATTACCAAGATTATTTAACTTTAGCGCAAGAAATTGCTGATTTTGATATTACCGATCGCGTAAACTTTTTTGGTGAAAAAGAAAAAGAGTTAATTTCGACAACCGATACTGATTTTAAATTTCACAGCGGTGTTCCAATAGCGCAAAGCTAATTTTCTTTTAAAAAATTAATATATTCTGCTATTTTCTGATTGCTGAAATTATGTTTTTTCATAATTTTAGCAATGCATCCATTTTTAGTTATTATATCAATTCCTCTATTAAATTTTTGTAAGTATTCTTTGGCTCTATAATTTGATTTAGAGACGACTAAATATAGTTTATGAGAAGCAAGATCTGGCGATAAGTACTCAATATTATTATCATCTGAATCTTCGGTTTTAGTGTGTTCAAGCCAATAATTTCCAACCTCTTTAGTACCCGCGACTAAATCAATACGCCCTTGTTGTAGTAAATATAAGCTTGTAGGAAGGCTTTTAGTGGACGTTATTGCCAGCTCCCTATTTCTAGCAAACTCTTGACTTACAACGGCATTGTCTTCTATACCAATACTATAAGGTGTTAATGATTGAACTGTACCGTCGAAATTAATAACACTCTCTTTTCGTTTGAAAACTCCTGAGTGAGCAACTGCAAGTGGACGAGAGTAGTAAAAAACTTCATTTCTTTTTAATGAATAAAAAGCACCTAAAATAGCGGTTTTTCTGTTTTTTTCTAATAGCTTTAAAGCGCGATCCCATGTCGTGAATTCTGGTTCGCTATTAATACCTTGCGTTTTAAGAGCTGATTCTGCTATTTCATATAGCCAGCCATTACTAGGTAGGTTTTCGCTAAAATAGGGAGGATAGTTTTCTGTAACAATTTGCCATGTTTGCTTGCTAAATACTTGTGTAGGAATGGCAATTACTACGATGAAAATTAACAGCTTAATCATTCAACCTCTCACTATTATTCATATATATAGATAAATAATAGTCAGAATTTTAAATTATGCGAAAGGCGTGCTAATTAATTCTTGTGATTGAGGGGTAACGACTAAATAAGAACCTTGGGTATACCAGTCACCTAGCACTGTGCGAGTAAGTGTTTGTTCATTAACTTTATACGTATGAACATTAGGGCGGTGAGTATGACCATGAATCATATTCGTAACGTTATGTTTGGCAAAGGTGGCAAGTACAGCCTCATCGACAACGTCTAAAATTTCGATAGGTTTATCAGCTTGGCTTAACTTACTTTTTTCGCGGGCATTACGCGCTATTTTTTTACGATACCAAAGTGGCATTGCAAGCATCAATTTTGGCCACCACCAACCACGGCTCTTTTTACGAAAGTTTTGATATTCAGTGTCTTGAGTGCACATTTCGTCGCCATGTAAAATAACGGTAGGCGTGCCATATAAATCAATGACTGTTTGTTCATCGAGTAATGTCATTGCGGCCATGTCGGCATATTGCTTGCGCATAATGAAATCACGATTGCCATGTATAAAATAAACAGGTGTGCCACCATCATTAACGGCGCTTAAATGTTTTGCTACATCGGCACTCAGTGCAGTAATGTAGTCATCTCCAACCCATACTTCAAAAAAATCACCCAAAATATAAAGTGCATCTACATCTTTATTTAATATATGTGTATTTAAAAAGTCAAAAAATGCAGCGCTAATGTCGGGGCGGTTTTCGCTTAGGTGTAAATCTGCAATAAAGTAAGTTTGGCGAGTCATAGGTCAGTCTATTCTAGTTTTAAAAAAACGGGCATATACTAATAGTATACACCCGCTTATATACTCACATAATATGAGTAAACGTTACTAGTTAACAGTAACGCTTTCTATAATCACATCTTCAAGAGGTACGTCTTGGTGAAAACCAGTACTACCTGTTGCAACTGCTTTAATCTTATTTACTACGTCCATGCCTTCTACTACTTCAGCAAAAACACAATAACCCCAACCTTGCGATGTTTCGCTGCTGTGGTTTAAAAAGTCGTTGTTGTTCACGTTAATGAAAAACTGTGCTGTAGCTGAATGAGGATCAGGTGTACGTGCCATAGCTAAAGTGCCTACTTTATTAGACAGGCCATTATTAGCTTCATTCTGAATTGGGTCGTTTACTTCTTTTTGTTCCATACCTGGAACAAAACCACCGCCTTGAACCATAAAACCATCGATTACACGATGAAAGATAGTGCCGTTGAAAAAATCAGCATTTGCATACTCTAAAAAGTTTTTAACTGTGTTTGGAGCTTCTTGCTCAAACATTTTAATGGTGATGTCACCAAAATTAGTGTGTAGAACAACCATGTGTTTTCCTATATCCGGTTTAAATATTGGCGCTATTTTATCGTAGTTGGCTAAGATTAACAAAGTAGATGTTTGGTTTGTTATAAAGCGCTAGAGCAGGGGCTTTTCAAGTGGTAACATAACTGTTCAAGTAAATAGTCAAGGACTCAAAGTAAATGGTAAATATATACAACACACTCACGCGACAAAAAGAGCAATTTAAACCTATGGTCGAAGGAAAAATCGACATGTATGTGTGTGGTATCACCATTTATGATTACTGCCATATTGGACACGCTCGTACTTTTGTGGGTTTTGACGTTATTGTGCGCTACTTACGCCATATTGGTTACGATTTGAAATATGTACGTAACATTACAGATATCGACGATAAAATAATTAAACGTGCGAACGAAAATGGTGAGTCAATAAACGACTTAACTGTGCGCATGACTAAAGCGATGCATGAAGATTTTGATAGCCTAAATATGTTACGCCCAGATATTGAACCAACAGTTACAAGCCATATGGATGAAATTATCGTTATGGTTAAGCGCTTGATTGAAAAAGGCCATGCCTATGTCGCAGCCGACGGCGATGTTTTGTTTGATGTATCAACGTTTGAGCAATACGGTGCACTTTCTCAGCAAGATTTAACTATGTTGCAATCAGGCTCTCGCGTTGAAGTAGCGCAAGATAAAGACGATCCACTTGATTTTGTGTTATGGAAAAAAGCAAAAGCAGGTGAACCATCATGGTCATCACCGTGGGGTGAAGGGCGTCCGGGTTGGCATATTGAATGTTCGGCAATGAGCTCAAAGCACTTAGGTGAGCATTTTGATATTCACGGTGGGGGGTCTGATTTACAGTTTCCACATCATGAAAACGAAATTGCCCAATCGTGCTGTGCAAACAACGGCAAGTATGTAAATACATGGATACATACTGGCATGGTTCAAGTAAACAAAGAAAAAATGTCTAAGTCGTTAGATAACTTCTTTACAGTGCGTGAAGTTTTAAAAGCATACGATCCTGAATCTGTTCGTTACTTTTTAATTTCAGGTCATTACCGCAGCCAACTAAATTACTCACAAGAAAATTTAGACCAAGCGCGTTCATCACTTGAGCGCATTTATACAGCGCTTCGTGATGTCGAACCGGTAGAGTGCGATTTAGAAGGTAATGAGTTTGTTGCTAAATTTAGAAAAGCAATGAATGACGACTTTAATACACCAGAAGCACTACCTGTGTTGTTCGAACTTGCTAAAGAATTAAACCGCGTAAAAGAAAGTGACGCAGTTCAAGCTGGGCAACTTGCGTTTATATTACGCAGTATTGGTAACGTTTTAGGTGTTGCTCAACAAGCACCGGAAGCCTTTTTACAAGGCGGGCAAGATGACGACGAAGTTGCGACAATTGAAGCATTAATTGTAAAACGTAATGAAGCACGTACGAGTAAAAACTGGGCTGCTGCTGATGAAGCACGTGATGCGCTTAATGCGTTAGGTGTAATACTTGAAGATTCAGCCGGTAAAACAACGTGGCGTAAAGCGTAAGCGTTTAAAGTAATACACGTTAAACAAAAAAAGGGTTGCCAAATGGCAACCCTTTTTTGATTTTTTAACAGCTTAGCTGTGATATTTCTCACACGCTTCAAGTGTGTTTTCAATTAAGCTCGCGACCGTCATCGGGCCAACGCCACCTGGTACAGGTGTAATAAAATGCGCTTTTTGTTCAGCCACACTGTATTGAACATCACCGACTAATTTACCCGTGTCTAAACGGTTAATGCCTACATCGATGACTATAGCGCCTTCTTTTATCCAATCTCCAGGTATAAATTCAGGTTTACCTACAGCCACAACTAATAAGTCAGCGCGGCGAACATGCGTTTCTAAGTCTTGAGTAAACTTATGGCATACTGTGGTAGTACAACCCGCTAATAAAAGCTCTAGCGACATTGGACGACCAACAATATTTGACGCGCCAACGACAACTGCATGCATCCCTTTATAACGTACACCCGTTGAATCAAGTAATGTAATAATACCTTTAGGGGTACATGGGCGAAGGGCAGGCATACGCTGTGCTAATCGACCAATGTTATATGGATGAAATCCATCAACATCTTTATGTGGGGTAATGCGTTCTAAAATCTTTTCAGCATCAAGACCTTTTGGCAGTGGTAACTGCACTAAAATTCCATCAACTTCGGCATCATTATTTAGCTCGTCAATTAAATCTAAAAGAGTTTGCTCTTGCGTGTCTGCTGGTAAATCAAATGATTTGGAGATAAAACCTACTTCTTCACAGGCTTTACGTTTTGAACCAACATAAACTTGGCTTGCTGGATCAAGTCCAACAAGTACTACTGCAAGTCCTGGTGCACGTAAACCATTTGCTACACGTTCACTTACGCGTTCTGCTACAGCGCTACGTACTTGTTTTGCGATTGCCTTACCATCAATGATGTTTGCCGTCATGGGTGACCTTTAATTGGGGTTAATTAACTAGATACCGATACTCTAAAAACGAATGCATAATAAAATAGGGGTAAAAATGCTAATAAAGAAAACGTACTCTTTATTTAACTCGTTTTATAATGTGCCTACTATTTTCGCAGAAAAGCATAGCAGCGCCAAGTTGCTTTTAATGTATATAACATTTGAGTTATTAAATAGTTTAAATTTCAGCCTACTATTGTAATATTTAACCATTGTGCACTAAAAATGAGCACTTGATTGGTTTTATTAAAAAAACGTTTGACCTAACCCCATCAAATCACTATTATGCACCCCGTTGTCAACGAGGTCACTCGCTAACAATAATAAGTTTCGGCGATTAGCGCAGTTTGGTAGCGCACTTGGTTTGGGTCCAAGGGGTCGCAGGTTCAAATCCTGCATCGCCGACCATTTTTATAATTTATTATAATCGAATAGCTTATTGGTAAACTATGAAGTTTTCGATGCGCCCATAGCTCAGCTGGATAGAGCAACGCCCTTCTAAGGCGTGGGTCGAAGGTTCGAATCCTTCTGGGTGCACCATTTGAAAACATGTAAATATAGCGGTGATTGTAGCTCAGTTGGTAGAGCCCCGGATTGTGATTCCGGTTGTCGTGGGTTCGAGCCCCATCAGTCACCCCATTTACAACGAATATCGGCGATTAGCGCAGTTTGGTAGCGCACTTGGTTTGGGTCCAAGGGGTCGCAGGTTCAAATCCTGCATCGCCGACCATTTTCTTAAAATGGTCTTAAACTCTCAGTTTAAGTGTTCAGTATGAAAAAAGAAGTTAACTCTTCAATGTCGGCGATTAGCGCAGTTTGGTAGCGCACTTGGTTTGGGTCCAAGGGGTCGCAGGTTCAAATCCTGCATCGCCGACCATTTTCTTATCTAATAAGAATAATAAATAAATTCCTCTAAGTTATAAATCTAAATCTGTTAGCCTATAATTCTATTAAATAATTTCTACTTTAATCCATTCAATGCCTAGTTAGCCTGTTTTTTATTCAGTTAGTCTCTATAGTCCCTTATCTAGTCCAAATAATTGCCCCCTATACTCGACTATCATAAATATTAGGTTATAATGCCGCGTCTATTGTTTAACATAGTGCCCGAAGGGCAAAGCAGCAATGGTATCTCATGGTAGCGACGGATGCTTTTAAGTGTGAAAAACCGCTTAAACTTTATCAAGACTCATGCAGATCACTTTGTTTGTAAAGGAAGGCGAACAGTCGCCAAAATTGAATATTGAGGTAAATCATGCAAGTTTCTGTTGAGACGACCCAAGGCCTTGAGCGCCGTATAACTATCACCGTTCCTTCAGAGAACGTTGAGACCGAAGTAAAAAAACGCCTACAACAACTGTCAAAAACACAGCGTATAGATGGTTTCCGTGCTGGTAAAGTTCCAGTATCTGTAATTAACAAGCGTTTTGGCCCTGCAGTTCGTCAAGAAGTTGCTGGCGAAGTAATGCAACGTAATTACATTGAAGCAATCGTTTCTGAAAAAATCAATCCAGCTGGCGCGCCTACATTCGCACCTAAATCACTTGAAGCAGGTAAAGATTTAGAATTCTCAGCAACGTTTGAAGTTTACCCTGAAGTTGAAGTTCAAGGTTTAGATAAAATTACTGTTGAGAAACCAGCGGTAACAGTGACTGACGAAGATTTAGCTAACATGCTAGAAACACTTCGTAAGCAACACGCAGCTTGGGCTGATGTTGATGCAGCTGCTGGCGAAAACGACCGTGTAACAGTTGATTTCGTAGGTACTATCGACGGTGAAGTATTTGAAGGCGGCAAAGCTGAAGACTTCCCATTAGAACTTGGCCAAGGTCGTATGATCCCAGGTTTTGAAGATAACATCGTAGGTAAAAAAGCAGGCGAAGAAGTAGTTGCTGATGTAACTTTCCCTGATGATTACCACGCTGAAAACTTAAAAGGTAAAGCGGCTCAATTCACTATCACAGTGAAAAAAGTTGAAGCGCAAGAATTACCAGAATTAAGCGAAGAGTTTGCAACTAAATTCGGTGTTACCGAAGGCGGCGTAGACGCGCTTAAAGAAGAAGTTAAAAAGAACATGACACGTGAGCTAGACCAAGCGGTTAAAGCAAGCGTTAAAGACCAAGCAATCAAAGGTCTTTTAGCTAACAACGAAATCGAAGTGCCTAAAGCACTTGTTGATCAAGAAGTTGATGCTCTACGTCAGCAAGCAGCTCAACGTTTTGGCGGCGACGCTCAAAACATGCCAGAGCTTCCAGCTGAATTGTTCCACGAGCAAGCTGTAACGCGTGTTAAAACTGGCCTTTTATTAGGTGAAGTGATTAAAGCTAACGAGATTAAAGTTGATGACGCTAAAGTTGAAGCATTAATCGCAACGGTAGCTTCTGCATACGAAGATCCAACTGAAGTAGTAGAATACTACAAAGGTAATGATCAACTTATGCAGCAAATGCGTAATGTAGCAATGGAAGAGCAAGCTGTTGAAGCTATTTTAGCTAAAGCAGTTGTTACTGATGTTGAAAAAGCATTTGATGACATCATGAATCCACAGCAAGGTGCTTAATAAGTCATTGACTTAAGCTCTCGCTAACGATTAAATGGCTCGTGCTACTCTGTTTATACAGCGTGCCCGGGCCATTTTAGTTTTTGGCTCTAAATTTGCGAAAAACGATAACTATGCTTCCTTATAATAAGGATAAGTATAAGCGCATAAGGAATTAAATAAGTATGAATACTGGTATTACAGATCCCCTAAATGCATTGGTCCCAATGGTTGTTGAACAAACACCGAAAGGCGAGCGCTCGTATGATATTTATTCGAGATTATTAAAAGAGCGTATTATCTTTTTAACAGGTCAAGTTGAAGACAACATGGCAAATCTGATTTTAGCGCAAATGCTATTTTTAGAATCAGAAAATCCTGATAAAGATATCTTTTTATACATCAACTCACCAGGTGGTTCAGTAACTGCGGGTATGGCTATTTACGACACAATGAACTTCATCAAACCAGATGTAAGTACAATATGTGTAGGTCAAGCTGCAAGCATGGGTGCTTTTTTACTTACTGCTGGCGCTAAAGGTAAGCGTTTTTGCCTACCAAACTCACGTGTGATGATTCACCAACCATTAGGTGGTTTCCAAGGTCAAGCATCTGACTTTGAAATACATGCTAAAGAAATTCTGTCTATTAAAGATAAGCTTAACCGCTTAATGGCTGAGCATACAGGCCAACCATTAGATATTATCTCTAAAGACACAGATCGTGATAACTTTATGAGTGCCACGCAAGCTGTAGATTACGGCTTGGTAGACTCTGTGTTTACAAATCGCGACAAAAAGTAAGCGCTTGGCGAGCAGGATTGCCTGTTTGCCACTTTGAGTTACTATGCGAAAACCAATAAATTTTGGTATAGTTAAAGCGTATTGAAATAGCCGCCAACAGTTTTGGTGGCCAACGTAATAAAATGAGGTAGCTGAATGTCTGACACTCCTACAGACGGCGACAAAAGTAATAAATTGTTATACTGCTCTTTTTGTGGCAAAAGCCAACATGAAGTGCGTAAATTAATTGCAGGCCCTTCAGTATACGTTTGTGATGAATGTGTAGAGTTGTGTAACGATATTATCAGGGAAGAGATCAAAGACATTGCTCCTAAGCATGATACGTCTGACAAACTACCTGTACCAAAAGAAATTCGTAAACACTTAGACGATTATGTTATTGGTCAAGATCATGCTAAAAAAGTATTGTCTGTTGCCGTTTATAACCATTATAAACGCCTACGTAACCAATCGACTAAGCAAGATATTGAATTAAGTAAAAGTAATATTTTGCTTATCGGCCCAACAGGTAGTGGTAAAACATTACTGGCAGAAACATTAGCGCGTCTACTTGATGTGCCGTTTACTATGGCCGATGCCACTACATTAACCGAAGCAGGTTATGTAGGTGAAGATGTTGAAAACATCATTCAAAAGCTTTTACAAAAATGCGATTACGATGTTGAAAAAGCGCAACGTGGCATTGTTTACATTGATGAAATTGACAAAATTTCTCGTAAATCAGATAACCCGTCAATTACACGTGATGTATCGGGTGAGGGCGTTCAACAGGCGCTACTTAAACTGATTGAAGGCACCGTTGCTTCTGTTCCACCGCAAGGTGGTCGTAAACATCCACAACAAGAGTTTTTACAAGTAGATACGTCTAAAATCTTGTTTATTTGTGGTGGTGCATTTTCAGGCCTAGATAAAGTAATTGAGCAACGTAGCCATAAAAATACCGGTATCGGTTTTGGCGTTAGCGTAAAAGAATCTGCGGCGAGTCGTTCTTTAAGTGAAACATTTAAAGACGTAGAACCAGAAGATTTAGTTAAATACGGCTTAATTCCTGAGTTTATAGGTCGTTTGCCAGTAGTTGCTACGTTAACAGAACTTGACGAAGCTGCTCTTGTGCAAATATTGAGTGAACCTAAAAACGCGATTACTAAACAGTTCTCAGTATTGTTTGGTATGGAAGACGTTGAACTTGAGTTTCGCGATGATGCCTTAGCTGCGATTGCCCACAAAGCAATGGAGCGTAAAACAGGTGCACGTGGTCTTCGTTCAATCGTTGAAGGTGTGTTACTTGATACTATGTACGAACTTCCTTCAATGGATGACGTAAGCAAAGTGGTTATTGATGAAACCGTTATTAAAGGTGAGTCAGACCCAATCTTGATTTATGAAAATAATAAACAAGATAAAGCTGCATCAGAATAGTTTTTAAGCTATTTGAATGAAAAAAGGAGCCTTAGGCTCCTTTTTTTATAATTAATTTAATCGAGTATGGGAAAATTGTTGAACTTTAATTAGGTTATCCCCATATACTTGAGTAATCTTTAAAATAAATGAAGTGCGAAGAGAAACTATAATGACGCTTGAGAGAACCGACCGAGTCGAAATCCCAGTCCTTGCACTGCGCGATGTTGTGGTATACCCGCACATGGTGATCCCGCTTTTTGTTGGCCGTGAAAAATCAATAAAATGCCTAGAAGCGGCAATGGACAAAGACAAACAAATTTTCTTGGTTGCACAAAAAGATGCAACTGTAGATGAACCAGAGCAAGATGATATTTATCGTATCGGTACTATTGCCACTGTACTTCAGTTATTAAAATTACCAGACGGTACAGTTAAAGTTTTAGTTGAAGGTACACAGCGCGCACAAATTGAAGAATTTGTAGATAACGATGACTTTTTTGTTGCTAATGCTCAATTTATTGAATCTGATTCAGTAGATGAGAAAGAACAAGATATTTTTATTCGTAGCGCAATTAGCCAGTTTGAAGGCTATGTAAAGCTAAACAAAAAAATTCCACCTGAAGTACTAACTTCAGTTTCAGGTATTGATGAGCCAGCACGCCTTGCCGATACAATGGCAGCCCATATGCCGCTTAAAGTACCTGAAAAGCAAAAAGTGCTAGAAATTTCAAGCGTTACAGAACGTCTTGAATATTTAATGGCATTAATGGAAGGCGAAATAGACTTACTGCAAGTTGAGAAGAAAATTCGTACCCGCGTTAAAAAGCAGATGGAAAAGTCTCAGCGCGAGTATTACCTCAATGAGCAAATGAAAGCTATTCAAAAAGAGCTGGGTGAGCTTGACGATGTACCTGACGAATTTGAAGCACTTAAAAAACGCATCGAAGAATCGGGTATGCCAACAGAAGCACAAGACAAAGCGACGACAGAGCTTAATAAGCTTAAGATGATGTCGCCAATGTCTGCAGAAGCGACTGTAGTGCGTTCATACATTGACACATTAATTAATGTGCCATGGAAAAAACGCTCTAAAGTGAAAAAAGACTTAGCGGGCGCGCAAAAAATTCTTGATAGCGATCACCACGGCTTAGATAAAGTAAAAGAACGCATTATTGAGTACCTCGCGGTACAACAGCGTACTAATAAGCTTAAAGGGCCAATTTTATGTTTAGTTGGGCCACCAGGTGTTGGTAAAACATCGCTTGGGCAATCTATAGCGCGTTCAACTGGTCGTAAGTATGTTCGTATGGCGCTTGGCGGCGTACGTGATGAAGCTGAGATCCGTGGTCATCGTCGTACATACATTGGTTCAATGCCAGGTAAGCTAATTCAAAACATGACAAAAGTGGGCGTTAAAAATCCATTATTTTTGTTAGATGAAATCGATAAAATGTCATCAGACATGCGTGGCGACCCAGCATCAGCACTATTAGAAGTGCTTGATCCTGAGCAAAACAGCCACTTTGCCGATCATTACCTTGAAGTAGATTACGATTTATCTGATGTTATGTTTGTAGCAACATCAAACAGCTTTAACATTCCTGGCCCATTATTGGACCGTATGGAAGTTATTCGTTTATCGGGTTACACCGAAGATGAAAAGCTAAACATTGCAAAAGAGCACTTAATTACTAAACAAGTAAAACGTAACGGCTTAAAAGAGTCTGAAATAGTTATCGAAGATAGTGCAATTATTGGCATTATTCGTTACTACACACGTGAAGCGGGCGTACGTAACCTAGAGCGCGAAATTTCAAAACTATGCCGTAAAGCAGTTAAAAATATCTTACTTGAAAAAGACACTAAAACAGTGACTATCAATCAAGATAACCTAGAAGACTTTTTAGGTGTGCAACGCTTTGATTATGGTAAAGCTGAAGATGGCGACCGTATTGGTCAAGTTACAGGTTTAGCATGGACAGAAGTTGGCGGTGATTTGCTAACAATCGAATGTGCGGCTGTACCAGGTAAAGGTAAACTTACTTATACCGGTTCACTGGGTGATGTGATGCAAGAGTCGATTCAAGCGGCAATGACGGTAGTACGTAATCGCGCAGATACATTTCGTATTAATAGCGATTTTTACGAAAAACGTGATATTCACGTTCACGTACCTGAGGGCGCAACACCGAAAGATGGTCCTAGTGCGGGCGCAGCAATGGTAACAGGTCTTGTATCTAGCTTAACGGGTAACCCTGTACGAGCAGATGTTGCAATGACCGGTGAAATTACGCTACGTGGTGAAGTACTTCCTATTGGTGGCTTAAAAGAGAAATTATTGGCGGCGCATCGTGGTGGAATTAAAACAGTAATCATTCCAAAAATTAACGAACGTGACTTAAAAGAGATTCCAGAGAATGTGCTGGCAGGTCTTGATATTCACCCAGTTACTTGGATTGACGAGGTGTTAAAGCTTGCTTTAGTGCATCCTGTTGAGAGTTTTTCGGTCGAAACACCTAAAAACCAAGAAAAAAGCTAAAAAAAGTGCTTTTTAGGGCTTTTCAAATCTAAACGGTATGATAAGTTAAGCACTGGTTTTCAAGCCTAGCCCTTATGGGGCGTAGGCTTAAGAAAAATATAATCATGTGAGCATTAAAAGTTTGCTCTACAATTTTCAAAAAAGTGATGTTAGTTTAAAAAACCATCGCTCTTGATAATAACAATGAAAGAGGATGATATTGTGAATAAATCTCAATTAATCGATCAAATCGCAGCTGATGCTGACATTTCTAAAGCGGCTGCAGGTCGTGCACTAGATTCATTCATCGAATCTGTATCTGGCGCGCTAAAAGAAGGCGACTCAGTTGCACTTGTTGGTTTTGGTACTTTCTCAGTACGTGACCGTGCTGCACGTTCAGGCCGTAACCCGCAAACTGGTGAAACAATCCAAATTGCTGCTGCAACTATTCCAGCTTTTAAAGCCGGTAAAGCGCTTAAAGACGCAGTAAACTAATCACTGTTTTAAACACATTAGTTATGGCGAGTGTAAAGTTACTGATTCACCACAACAGATGAATTAAGTAACTTTACCGCCAGTTACTTCAAGTGAAAAAGCGTATCTGGTAAGATACGCTTTTTTTACATGTGACAAGGTAAAATACCTTGATCAAAAAGAGATAAACAAATGCTTGAGAAAATCAGAGAAGGTTCGCAAGGACCTGTAGCCAAAATAATTTTAGGCGCGGTGATTTTATCTTTTGCCTTAGCAGGGATCGGTAGTTACTTAGGTCAAACCACAGAACAACCCGTTGCTGAAGTAAATGGAATTAAAATTAGTCAAACCGATTTTAACCGTGCTTACCAAAATGAACGTAGCCGTTTAGAGCAACAATTTGGTGAATATTTTACACAAATTGCCGCTGATCCAAATTACATGGCGCAAATTCGCCAAGGTGTAGTTGACCGCTTAGTACAACAAGAATTGCAATCACAGCTAGCGGCTGATTTAGGCCTTCGCGTAAGCGACGAAAGTGTACGTAAAACAATTTTAGAACTACCGTACTTTCAAATTGGTGAAAAGTTTAATAACGATCGTTACTTACAAGTAATTCGTCAAATGAACTTTCAACCAGATGCTTTTCGTGAATACTTACGTAAAGATATGACACGTAGTCAGGTAGTATCTGCTGTTGCAGGTACAGACTTTGCCCTAGAGAGCGAGCTTAAAAGCGCAATTGCTCTGCAGCAGCAAACTCGTAGTATTGACTACTTAGTCATTAATAAAGAAGCGCTTGCCGCGGACGTAGAAGTATCGGAGCAAGAAGTGTCTGATTACTACGAGCTAAACGCATCACAATTTTTATCTCCAGAGCTTATTTCAGTAAGTTATATTGAGCTTAAAGCAGCAGATATTAATGTTGAATCGGTAACCGAGGATGACGTTAAAGCGTATTACGAGCAAAACAAAGCGCAGTACATAGAACCTGAAAAGCGTCGTGTATCACATATCTTAATTGATAACAGTGAAGACGATGATGCAGCAAAAGAAAAAGCCAATGCACTTCATGCACAACTAGAGCAAGGTGCAGACTTTGCTGAGTTAGCGCAATCATCATCTGACGATATCGTTAGTGGCGAAATGGGCGGCGACCTTGAATGGATTGAACGTGACGTAATGGACCCTGCATTTGAAGACGCGACTTTCGCACTGCAAAACAAAGGTGACATTTCTGAGGTTGTTGCTTCTGAGTTTGGTTATCACATAATTAAACTTACAGACATTCAACCACAACAAGTTAAAGCGTATGACGATGTTAAAGCTGACTTACGTGCTGAATTAGAACAAGCTGAAAAAGTAGATGCGTTTTACGAAAAGCAAACAGAAATGGGCGCACTTGCATTTGAAATTTCAGACCGCTTAGACGACGCTGCAGAAGTTGCTGAAGTGGAAGTTAAATCTACACCTCTTTTAGCACTTAATGCTCTACCAGAGCCTTTAAACAGCCCTGCAGTTGTAACAGCACTAACATCAGTTGATTTACTTGAAGATAAAGTAAACTCTGAAGTTATTGAGCTTGGTGAGGAGCATGCAATTATTGTTCGTATTAACGAGCATAAACCTGCTGCTACTAAAGCGCTGGATGAAGTAAGCGAGCAAATTAAAGCGCGTTTAGTTAATGAAAAATCATCTGAGCTTGCTAAAGAAAAAGCGCGTAGCTTATTTGCAGAAGTACAAGCAGGTAAGAGCTTAAACGATGTAGCAAACGAGCAAAGCTTGACGGTTCGTCAAGAAGCGCAGTTAACACGTCAAAGCTACACTGTTTCACCTGCTATTGTGACTCAAGCATTTAAAATGGCTCACCCAGCAGGTTCTGCGGTAGTTGAGCTTGTTAATTTAAATAATGGTGATGCAGCAATTGTTGCGCTTAAGTCGGTAACAGATGCACAAGTTGCAGCTAATATTGACCCTCAAGCAAAGCAAAGCATTACTATGGCGCAAGCTAATAAAAACTACATGGTATTTATTGAAGCGCTTAAAGCAAATGCTGAACTTAACTTACCAACGGCTACACAAACTGTTGAATAATTAATTTTAGCTCATAAAGAAAGGCGCTTTTAAAGCGCCTTTTTTATTGTCTTAAATAAAGTTGGTATTAATTACCTCTGGCAATAAACTCAATCCGATTGCCGCTAGGCTCTCTTATCATCATATGTTGGGTTGGTCCGTTACCTAAGTTTTCTGGTGCAAACTCTATAGTAATATTATTTTGCATTTCTAAGTGTGTATGTAGCTCGCTTAACTTTTTGATACTTTCAACACTGAGTGCTAAATGATGTAAGCCCACATTTTCTGCCCGATTAAACTCCACACGTTTTTCATCATTTTTTACGCGCCATAATGTAATGGTTATTTTATTGTTTGATAAAAAATAAGCGGGGTAGGTTGGATCACTTCCTAGCGTTTTAAAACCAAGTACATCAGTAAAAAATGCTTTGGATGCATTTAAGTTTGATACGGTTAAACCTAAATGATCAACGCCACCAACCCAACTTTTTGAGGTAGAGTTTTCGTCAGCTATTGAGGTTGTTGATAGCAGTAGTAACGCTAACGATGAAATGCCTGTTAGTAATGTTTTTTTTAGCATAGATCCTCTTTATGGTTTTAGTTGTTAAATTGCGCATTTAACAAAGACCTTCATAAAGGAGATTACATTACACGCTAGGTTGCGTTTAGCAGCTAAGTAATCGCTGCGTTACTTTTGATTGGGGATTTTGGAAAACGTCTTCAGTAGGGCCATATTCAACCACTTCGCCTTTATCGAGTACAACCACATAATCACTGATGTGGCGCACTAGACTTAAATGATGGGTGATCATCACATACGTAAGGCCTGTGTCGCGCTGCAGCTTAAGTAATAAATTCACTATTTGAGCGCGTATAGAAGGGTCTAAAGACGAAACGGCTTCATCAAGCACAATCACCTTAGGATCTAAAATTAATGCACGAGCAAACGCAACACGCTGTAGTTGCCCCACACTAAACATATGCGGGTAGTAGTGTTTATGATCGATTAACAAACCCACCTTTGAAAGCGTTGCATCAATCTTTTCAGTGCGTTCACTAGCATCAAGTTCAGTATTATATTGCAGGCAATCATCAAGCATTTCGCCAATGGTTAACCCCGGGTTGAGCGATGCAGCTGAATCTTGAAAAATCATACGAATATGGCGACATTGATTATCGCGTACGCCATTATCTTCGATAATATTATTCTCGAGCAAAATTTGCCCGCTATCAGCAGTATCAGCTCCAGAAAGTAGTTTTGCTAATGTACTTTTACCTGCACCTGTTTCACCAATTATGGCAATACTTTCGCCTTTACCGACACAAAACGAAATATTTTTAAGTACTTCAAACTTTTTACGTGAAAAAAGCCCAGCTCGCACATTGAATGTTTTAGATAGTGCTTGTACTTTTAGTAGCGGCTGCATTATTTCATGTCCTTAATTAACGGAAAATGGCACGCATAACTATGACCATGATGCTTAGTAAGGGTGGGAGTTACCACGCAGGCTTTTTGTGCTTGCGGACAACGCGGCCCTAGGCGGCAGCCAATAGGCAAATGTTGCAGAGTAGGGATAGTCCCTTTAAGTGCATAAAAAGGTTCTTTATGCGCTAAACCTTGTTCGTAGTCTGGCAAGCTTTTTAGTAATGCTTGCGTGTATGGATGGCGAGGCTGTTTAAATATTTCATGGGTTGGGCCTGCTTCAACCATTTGCCCGCAATATAAAACATGAATGCCATGCGACCAATGTGCAATCTCTTCAAGTTCATGAGAGATCATCAAAATAGACATGTTTTTAAGTTGGTTTAAGCTTTTTAGTAGTCTAAATACTTGTGCGCGAGTTGTGCTCTCAAGTGCTGTAGTTGGCTCATCTGCTATCAATAGCTTTGGAGTGCGGGCAATGGCCATCGCAATCATTACTTTTTGACATACGCCTTCTGAGAGCTCATGAGGGTAACTACTTAGTACTGCTTCGTGGTTTTTAATGCCCACTTTATGAATAAGCGCTTTTACTCTGTCTTTTCTCTCGCGGTTGCGCTTTAAAAAGAAACCTTTAGTTGCGATCTCTGGCAATGTTTCGGCAATTTGGTCAAATATTTTAGCGGTTGGATCAAGGCAGCGACTTGGATCTTGATAGATCATCGCTATATCTTGGCTTACTATTTTACGGCGTTTCTCTGGACTTAAACGCATTAAGTCTACGCCGCGCCAATGAATACGGTCGGCAGTAATGTCCCAGCGTTCGTTCAATACACCAATAATCGCTTTTGCTATTAGGCTTTTACCAGAGCCAGACTCGCCTACAAGCGCATGTACTTCGCCTTCTTTTAAGCTAAAACTCACTCTGTCTACGGCTCTAATTACAGTTTCAGAGGTACGTAGTTCAATTGTTAAGTTACGAACATCGAGTAATTGCATTTAATCAGCCTTACGTGCTTTTAGCACTTGTCGCAGGCCATCGCCTACTAAATTAGTAGATAACACGGCTAAAAATAACAGTATACCAGGTAGCGCTACAGTCCACGGTGCTAAATAAATGAGGCCTAGGTTTTCGGCTAATATTGCGCCCCATTCGGTCGTCGGTGGCTGAGCCCCTAATTTTAAAAATCCCAGTGCTGAAATATCTAATATAGCGGTAGAAAGCGCCATCGTGAATATAACCACAATATGCTCATAAATATTAGGAAAAATACCACGCGATATAATATGCCAATTAGACGCACCATCTAGTCTAAACGCAGTAATGTAATCTTTACTTAATTCATCAACAATCAGGTTACGCACTGAGTGAATAAACTGCGGCAGTAATGCTAAAATAATTGCCCATACGGTATTCATTAAACCCGGGCCGAGTATGGCGATTATTATTATTGCCAGTAACAAAGAAGGAATAGAAAGCGTTATATCAAGCAAGTGATTTAAAAAGCTTGAACGCAGCCCTTTACTAATCCCTGCAAAAGTACCCACTAACACACCAAAAATAGTCGTGATTAGGGCGGCTACAACAGAGAGGCCAAACGTATACGTAGCACCATTCATTAAGCGCGAGAGTACATCACGGCCTAAATCATCGGTACCTAAAAGAAAGCGTACATCGCCCATTTCTCGCCACGATGGCGGAATAAGCAGTGCATCAGTGTGTTGTTGGTTTACACCATACGGGGCTAAAAAAGGAGCGGTGGCGGCTAATAGTGCAAACGCCATAAATATCCATAAACCAACCAAAGCAGGGTGGTTATTTTTAAACTTTCGCCAAAATCGCGCCAGTGGCGATTTATTCGACTCTTCAGAAAATAAATTAAACTTTGCCATGGGCCTGATTCCGCGAGAGTGGATCGAATAAAGTGTAAGTAAGCTCAGCTGTAATAGAAGCTAAAATAACAAATAAAGACACTGCCATTAACCCGCCTTGAATTGCAGGAAAGTCACGCTGATAAATACTATCGATTAACCATCGGCCAATACCCGGCCACGAAAAAATAACTTCGGTAATCATCGCAAGCGTTATTAGCGTACTAAATTGCAAACCAATTTGCTTAATTACCGGCAGTAATGCATTACGCAGTGCATGGTGCATGATAAGTTGGCGGCGGTTAAGGCCTTTTGCCCTAGCTGTTTTAATAAAGTTTTGATCCATTACCTTAAGCATAGACTCGCGAGTAAAGCGCACTAATACAGTGGTTGGATACATAGCCAGTACAATAGTCGGAAGTGTTAAATGGCGCAGCGCATCAACAAAGGCCATTCCTTTATATGGAAAGCCAGCCAGTGCAATATCAATTAAAATAAATCCAGTACTGGCGGGTATTTCGTAAAGGAGCCCCATTCTGCCCGACATAGGAAACCAGCCAAGCTTTAATGAAAAAACCATTATTAATAACAATGCGAGCCAAAATACAGGCATTGAATAACCCACCATAGTGGTAGAGTTTATAAGCTTGTCGGGCCAACGTTTATGATATCCAGAGCCTAAAATGCCAGTTGGTACACCAATAACAACCGATACAATTAATGCGTATACGCTTAGCTCTAAAGTAGCCGGTAGCAAATCAACAATATGGCTAAACACACTATTACCAGAGGCAAACGAAAGCCCCCAATCACCCTGAAATATTCGCCCTAAAAAGGCAATGTATTGCATAAAGTAATTGCTGTTATATAAATATTTGTCTTCAAGCTCACTATGCTGTGCAAAGTTACTACTTGGTATGCCACTTAAATTACTTAGCGGGTCACCGGGAAATAAATACGCCAGTGAAAACGTAAATACGCTGAGCATCAGTATCATAAAAAAGAACAAACCAAGGCGACGTAAAATATAATCTAAGATCATTATTTCTTCCTCGCATTGGCAAGCGAAATAGCGCCAAACGGGCCAAGTGTTATGCCTTCCACATCGGCGCTACTCGCTTGAAAGCGCAGGCCATGAGCAATCGGTAATAACGGCAGCTCTTGAATAATTAAGCTTTGTGCGTCTTCGTAGTATTTTTTACGTTTGTTTAAATCAGTGGTGTCTAGTGCTTGAGTAAGCAATAAGTCAAATTGGGGATTACACCAGTTTGCTGGGTTTTTACCACTAAAAGTAGCGGTACAACTCAGCAGTGGGCTAAAAAAGTTATCAGGATCGGGGGTATCTGCGGCCCAACCAAGTAATACACTGTCGTGCCTATGCTCGCCAATACGTTGAATAAACGTGTTCCACTCATATTCTACAATGCTTACATTAACGCCCACTTTGCGTAAATCACTTTGCATAAGCTCAGCCATTTTTCGCGCGTTAGGGTTATAAATACGACTCACAGGCATAGCCCATATCGTCATATCAAAGCCATCAGGTAAGCCAGCTTCAATTAGTAACTTTTTAGCAAGTTCTGGGTCAAACGTAGGTATATCTTCTTGTGGCTCAAACGCCCAAGAGGTTGGCGGCAAAATAGATTGTGCGCGAGTACCGTTACCGTAATAAACCGCCTGCATTATTTTATCTACATCTATTGCATGTGCGAGTGCTTGGCGTACGCGTAAGTCGTCAAACGGGGCACGTTCTGTATTAAATGCCCAATAACCTATGTTTAAGTTCGTTTCTTTTTCAACGTTTATATCATCACGTTGCGCTAAAATACTTAATTGCGCACTACTTGGATGAGCCGTTACATCGCACTCTTTAGTCAGCATTTTTGCTATACGCGTAGTGCCGTTAGGGGTTATGTCGTAAACCAATTGTTCAAGTGCAACGTCGTGCTTCCAATAAAGTGGGTTACGGTAAAAGCGTACAAGGTGATCTCGGCGGTATTCTTTATAAATATAGGGACCAGTGCCAATAGGGTACTGATCAAATAAGTTTTCTTCGTTTTTTTTCTTAAGTTCCATGGCGTATTCTTCTGAAAGCACCACGGCAAAGTCGGTGGCCATATTAGCTAAAAAGCTGCTTTCAGGATTAAACAATTCAAAACGCACTTGGTAGTCAGACACACGCACAATTTTACGAATAAGTTGATCAATCCCCACACTTTGAAAATACGGGTAATTGGCATCGCCCACAAAGTGATATGGATTGTATACATCGAATAATCGGCTAAAGGTGAATATAACGTCGTCGGCGTTAAAATCCCGCGATGGGGTAAAATAAGAAGTTGTATGAAACTTTACATCTTTACGCAAGGTAAAGGTAACCGATTTACCATCTTTACTAATTTTCCAATCGGTCGCCAGCTCACTTTGAAATTCTGCCGTAACAGGGTCAATGCTAATTAAACGGTCGTATAATTGGTTAGCAATTATATCAATAGTTGAACCGGTGGTCGTGACTTGCGGATTAAACGACACAGGGTTAGCTTCAGCGCAATAAACTAAGCCTTGGTTTTTTTCTTCTATGATTTCTTCTTTGCTATCAAGGCAACCAACTAAAGTGGTGGCAAGCAAAACAAGTAATAATTTATGCACCCGCATAACCTCTGACTATTGTTGATCCAACAAGTTGTATTTTTTAAGATAACCACGTAATTGATGATACGTTAAACCAAGTACTTCTGCAGTTTTCTTTTGATTAAATTGGCTATGTTCGAGCGCTTTATTAATCATGTTTATTTCAAAGTCGTTTGAGCGCTCTTTTAAGCTGCACGGAAATTGAATATCGACGGCTATATTACTGCTTGCCTGAGCAATCGGCGGCGCAACAACAATAGGCTCGGCATTAACAGTTTGAGCCGCTATAGGTGCTTTAATGCGCGCTTTTGGTCTAAATGGGCTATCGAATGGGTCTAAAATAATCTGGTGAACGGGGATATGTTCACTACCGTGGCGATACAAACTGCGTTCAACCACATTTTTAAGTTCACGAATATTACCAGGCCAATCATAACTAAGCAGTGTTTCTGTTGCGCTTCGGGTAAAACCGCTAAACAGTTCCCACTCTAAATCGCGCGCCATATTCATCGCAAACTGCTCAGCAAGAAGCATAATATCGTCTTGGCGTTCGCGCAGTGGTGGCAGGGTAATTACATCAAAGGCAAGGCGATCGAGTAAATCACTTCTAAATTCACCTTGCTCAGCCAAATAAGGGAGGTCTTCGTTTGTGGCACACACTAAGCGTGTATCTACTTTTACAGTTTGTTTGCCGCCAACACGTTCAAACTCACCGTATTCTATAACGCGCAGCAGTTTTTCTTGTACCATAGCTGAGGTATTAGCTAATTCATCTAAAAACAGTGTGCCGCTGTTGGCGCGTTCAAAACGACCTTCGTGGCGTTTGCTTGCCCCCGTAAAAGCACCGCTTTCGTGGCCAAACAATTCACTTTCGAGTAAGTTTTCGTTAAGTGCTGCACAGTTAAGTTTTACGTAGTTTTGATCCCAACGCTTTGATAAAAAGTGTAAGCGTGCTGCTATTAGCTCTTTACCTGTGCCGCGTTCACCAATAATAAGTACCGGTTTATCTAAATTAGCCAGTTGCGATACCTGATCTAATACAGACAGAAAGCTATCTGATTGGCCGAGTAAATTATCCTGTTGGCGATATTGGCTCATATTTCCTAACTCTTGGTCATTTTTACTAACAGTTAGTGTATTTCATAAGTAGGGATAACTAAAGAAATTTGTATATTTAGTTTAACGTAATGAAAATAAAGTGTATTTTAACTTTTAAAAAGTTGGCAAGCATATTGATACTAGTTATAGCAGACTAACTAAGTTTTAATTACAGAGGTAAATGTTATGGGAATTTTTTCACGTTTTGCAGATATTGTTAATTCTAATATCAACGCCATTTTAGATAAAGCAGAAGACCCAGAAAAAATGGTTCGTCTGATTATTCAAGAAATGGAAGACACGCTTGTTGAAGTACGTTCTACATCAGCTAAAACATTGGCTGAGAAAAAAGAAATTGTACGCCGCTTAGATACGCTTAAAGCACAGGTAAGCGATTGGCAAGATAAAGCCGAACTGGCTTTAAGTAAAGACCGAGATGATTTAGCGCGTTCAGCCCTACTTGAAAAGCAAAAGTCGGCAGATGCCGTTGCTTCAGTCGCTAGTGAACTTGAACATGTAGAGTCTCATATTGAGAAATTACAGCAAGAAGTAACGACACTACAAGAAAAGCTAGCAGATGCGAAATCTCGTCAAAAAGCAATTATACTTCGCCAACGTTCGGCTGAGTCGCGCCTTGAAGTGAAAAAGACACTTGATAGCTCAAAAGTAGAAGACGCACTTAATCGCTTTGAACGTTACGAAACTAAAATTGATGGACTAGAATCTCAAATTGAGTCTTACGATTTAGGTAAAAAGACGTTAGCGGACGAAATTGCTAATTTACAAAAAAATGAAAAGATAGATGATGAGCTAGCCGAACTTAAAAAGAAGCTAGCTGATAAATAATTTATAAAGGGGCACTCAAAGTGCCCCACAGCTTAAAAACATCAAAACGGATTGTCAGGAGAGAATTATGTTTGATTCAGATGTAATAATTGTTCCATTTGTTATGTTTATGATTTTTGTTGCCCCGCTGTGGCTAATTTTGCACTACCGTAGCAAAAAACAAGTAAGCCAAGGTTTAAGTGAACACGAACATCGCCAGTTACTTGAGCTTGCACATAAAGCCGAAAAAATGGCAGACAGAGTTGAAACACTTGAAGCATTGCTTGATCAAGAGTCACCACAATGGAGACGCAAAGTATGAGTGCCAAACGCGAATTATTAAGAGACCCACAACGCGGTAAAATAGCCGGAGTATGTGCGGGATTAAGTGACTACTTTAATATGGAGTTATGGTTAGTTCGCATTATATTTGTTAGTGCGGTACTGCTAACGGGTGGCCCATTATTTGTGGTAGCGTATATTGCAGCCTGGTTCATTTTAGATAAAAAAGAGCCCGCAACAGTGCAAACTAACAGCTCAACTAAACATGACGATCCGCTAGAAGTAAAATTTAAAGTATGGCAAAAAGGCGAGCCACCGCGCCGCGCATTGCAAGATTTAAAAGAGCGTTTAACGCGTGTAGATACTCGCCTTCAAGATATGGAGCGCCATGTAACTTCAAGCGAGTTTACGGTGAGCCGTGAAATTAATAAACTTTAAAGGATTTAATAGCACCTTATTTGCAGCGTGATAAATTACGGCAAATTAGGTGCAAGACACTTTATGAGCCAATCATTTGCAAAAAAGACCTTTAAAAGTATTAAAGGCAAAGCACAAAAAGCCCTTCATCGCAGTTTAGACCAACACGTAAAACTTGCCGTAACTGGCCTAAGTGGTAGTGGTAAAACAGCCTTTATTACCGCACTTGTTAAACACTTAACAACCCAAGCTGACGATAAAAACTTACCTTTTTTTGATGTAATGCGCGAGCACCGCCATGTGGCCACTAAAGTTGTGCCGCAAGAGGCGTTAAGAGTTCCTACGTTTAATTATACGCGCGCGCTAAATTCATTATTACCAAGCGATGGGATGCCTACATGGCCTGCATCAACCGAGCGGATTAATACGCTGCGCTTGGCAATAAAGTATCAGAGTAATGCAGGGCTGCGCGGCCACTTTTCGCCGCAATCAACGCTTTATTTAGATATTATTGACTACCCCGGTGAATGGCTCCTTGATTTACCTATGCTTGAGCAAAGCTATTCTCAATGGTGCGAGCAGCAATACCCGTTATTAACTCAGCCTTCACGCGTAAACACATCAAGTGATTTCTTAATGGCCGTTGAGCAACTTGACTTAAACGCTCCCGTTGATGAAAACGCACTTGCTCATATTGCTCAGCTTTATCAAAGCATGTTAGTAGGGCTTAAAAAAGACACCAAACTTGCCATGTTACAACCTGGGCGCATGCTAATGCCTGGCGACTTACAAGGCGCGCCATTGTTATTGTTTTTTCCGGTATCGGGTAAAGTAAATAGTGACGATGTCGTTGCGGGTTCTAATTTAGCGCATTTAATTAAGCGCTTTAACGCTTATATAAAAGAAGTTGTAAAACCATTTTATAATGAGCATTTTAGACACTTCGATCGCCAAATCGTACTTGTAGATGTACTTAGTGCATTAAACGAAGGGCACGAAACACTCCAAGAGCAAAGCAGTGTAATAAACCAATTACTCGCACACTTTAACTATGGTGAATCGGGCTTTTTTAAACGTTTATTTAAGCCCAACATAGACAAAATATTATTTGCAGCTAATAAGTCAGATCATATAAGTGCTAAGCACCATAAAGATTTAGCACTGCTACTTGATTCGCTCGTGCATGAGCAAAGTAATCACTTAAAGTTTGATGGTGTAAAAATAGAAACCATGGCTATGTCGTCAATTACAGCAACGCAGCCGCGCCAAATTACCGACAAAGGTCAAACACTTGACTGCATTTACGGTAAACCATTACACGAGCCTGATTGGCTTACCTATTTACCGCCGCAACCTCCCTCGCGGATGCTTAATAAAAGTGAGTGGCCAGCACAGGGATTTGAGTTTTTATCGTTCTCTCCAATGCCGAGCCCCGATAAACAACTAAAACATATTCGATTAGATCATGTCATGCAGTACCTGCTAGGAGACAAATTAACATGAGTGAGTCAAACCAACCATTTCAAGCAGGGCGTCGCATAGATACGCAAAGCATTGAGCAAAACGAACCCGTTTTAGCACCTGCAAAAATTATTCAGCACGGACAAAGTGATTACGAAGAACTTGAAGATGAAGCACTAGAGCCAGAAATAGATCTAGAACCTGTGTACAAAAAGTCAAAGTGGCAAACGCTTAAAGGTGTTTTTGCTATTAGTTTTATAGTACTGGTGCTTTTAGAGTTTGCGTACTCGTTAGTATTTGCTTTCGAGCAGTCAATTATTTTAGGCAGCGTTTATTTAACCGCGGTTGTAAGTGGCGTGCTGCTAATAGGGCGCTTATTGTGGCGAGAGTACCGAATGCTGCGCAGTTTAAAGCGTAACCAATTGCACCGAGTTGAAGCCGACAGGCTTTTAAACAGCGAGCAAGTAGGCGGTGCATTACCTTGGCTTGAAAAGCTTAATAAACACCAAGAGCTTGATAACTTTGAAACCTTTAAAAACCAAGTAGCGACGCATCACAGCGACAAAGAAATAATGACGCTGTACGCCAATAGTTTATTAATAACCCAAGACACCAAAGCTAAAAAGCTTATAAATCGTTTTGCGACTGAATCTGCACTGCTAGTTGCCCTAAGCCCACTTGCGCTGGTGGATATGATGGCTGTGCTTTGGCGCGGTACTAAGTTAATAGAACAAATTGGTAAAATTTATGGCATTGGTTTTGGCTACGCGAGCCGTATAAAGTTATACCGTATGCTGATAAAACAAGTAATGTTTGTAGGCAGTGCTGAGCTTGTGTCTGACCTTGCTGCAACTGCATTGAGTGCTGAGCTTTTAGGTAAGCTTTCGGGGCGGGCTGCGCAAGGTGTCAGTGCCGGTATTTTTACAGCGCGTATTGGTTACAAAGCAATGGAGCTTAGTCGCCCATTACCACGGCTTGAAAACAAACGCAGCTTACTAAAAGGCACTGTGCAAAGCATCGCAGGTAAAATTATGAGCCGTAAAAAGGCGGAACCAACACACTAGATTAGCAGTGGCAATATTTGTGTACAAACGTGCGCTGCACGGTTTTTACACAAATAGCCATCTGAGCATCCGGCATGCTTGCTGTTTGTAAGCGCATACGTTTTGATTGTTGAATCGCAAAAACATAATAATCAAAAAATGAGCCTACAATGAGCAAGCATCATATAAACACCCAGTGTATTCATGGACCACAAAAAGCAAACGACCCGCACGGCGCACTCACTTCTCCTTTGTATCAAACCTCTACCTTTCATTTTGAAAATGCCGCACAAGGTGCTGCGCGTTTTGCAGGCGACGAACCTGGCTATATTTATACGCGCTTAGGAAACCCTACAACCACAGAGCTTGAGCAAAAAGTTGCTCAACTAGAGAGCTGTGAAGCAGCTGCTGCAACCGCAACAGGTATGGGAGCTGTATCAGCCTCAGTACTGAGCTTTTTATCGCAGGGAGATCACCTTGTTGCCTCAAGTGCTTTGTATGGTTGTACCTTTGCGTTTTTCTCGCATATGTTGCCGCGCTGGGGAATCGAAGTCACTTTTGTTGATATGACCAACGAGGACGAACTACGCGCTGCCATCAAACCTAATTCAAAAATGATATTTGTAGAAACGCCAATTAATCCCACTATGGCGGTTATTGATTTGGCACTCATTGGCGCAGTTGCTAAAGAGCACAACTTAATTAGTGTGGTCGACAACACCTTTTTAACGCCGCTACTGCAATCGCCTAAAAAATACGGTATCGACATTATAATACACAGTGCGACCAAGTACTTAAACGGCCACGGAGACGTAGTTGCCGGTATTGTATGTGGATCGCTTGAGCACATAACACACATTAAAATGACCGTACTAAAAGACATTGGTGCAACTATAAGCCCGCACGATGCATGGCTAATTAATCGAGGCCTAAAAACACTCGCTATTAGAATAGAGCGCCATTGTCAAAGCGCACAAACAATAGCCGAATATCTAGAAGCGCACCCACAAGTAAGCACCGTATATTACCCGGGGCTTAAATCGCACCCAGGTTATAAGTTTATTGGTAATCAAATGAAAGCCGCTGGTGGTGTTATTGCGTTTGAAATAAAAGGCACGCTACAAGATGGCGCACAATTTATTGATAGTATGAAACTTTGTACACTTGCAGTAAGCCTAGGCGACGCTGAAACACTGATTCAGCATCCTGCATCTATGACTCACTCGCCTTATACGCCAGAGGAGCGAGCCGCCGCTGGAATAAGTGATGGGCTGATCAGACTCTCGGTTGGGCTTGAAGATGTTAACGACATTATTAGTGATTTAAACCAAGCTTTTACTAAGATTGGTTGGGTGTAATTAATTGTATACACATAAAAACAAGCTACAGGCCTTTATTTAAAGGTCTGTATTTTTAGTGTGCCACAAGTGTAATTTTAACTTTACGATTGGGGTGATCGCGCCAAATACTGATGTTAGCCTATCTATTAAACTTTTCTTCACTTTTGCATAGTATGGGGTCATTCGATATTCAATAGGTTTGAGTATCACACTGACACCGATTTAGGGCTCACACCCAAGAAGGTACTTATGGCTAAAGCAAGTAAATACACATCCAAAACACCAGACGAAAATGGTGTTATACACTGGAGTGATGAAGAAAATAAAATTTGGTCTGAGCTTGTAGCGCGCCAACTTGCATGCATTGAAGGCAAAGCCTGCAACGAGTACATGCAAGGGTTAAAAAAGATTAACCTGCCGCACGATCGTATTCCGCAGTTAAGCGAACTAAACGAAGTGTTACTAGCCACTACCGGTTGGCAAGTTGCACCAGTACCTGCGCTTATCGACTTTGATGAGTTTTTTAGATTACTGGCAAACAAGCAGTTTCCGGTAGCTACATTTATTCGTAGCCGCGAAGAATTTGACTACCTACAAGAGCCAGATATTTTTCATGAAATATTTGGCCACTGCGCCATGCTAACTAATCCTGACTTTGCCGAGTTTACACATAAGTACGGGCAATTAGGTTACGCAGCGCAGAAAAAGGACCGTGTATACCTTGCGCGTATATACTGGTTTACAGTCGAATTTGGTTTAATGCAAACCGAAGACGGTCTGCGTATTTACGGCGGCGGCATTTTATCAAGCCCAGGTGAAACTCAGTACGTATACTCAAATACGCCAGAAATCAGCCCAATGAATGTGCTTGATGTACTGCGTACGCCGTACCGTATTGATATTATGCAACCACAGTACTACACCATAAATTCGATTCATGATCTGTTTGATATATCGCAAATGGATATTATGACTTTGGTTGAGCGAGCTAAAGAGCTTGGTTTGCATGACCCAAAATTTCCACCAAAAGAAAAATTAGCCAGTTAAATATTAATGCTAAAAAAGCTAAAAGTAAGGATTTAGAATGTCTTCATTAAGTGCACAAAAATGCGAAGCCTGTCATGTAGATGCGCCAAAAGTATCTGACGAAGAGTTAGCGCAATTAATTACTAAAATCCCAGACTGGGTACCAGAAGTACGCGACGGCATTATGCAGCTAGAGCGTGTTTATAAATTTAAAAACTTCAAACAGGCTATCGCGTTTACTAACAAAGTAGGCGACATGGCAGAAGACGAAGGCCATCACCCCGGTTTATTAACCGAGTGGGGCAAAGTAACGGTTACATGGTGGAGCCATTCAATTAAAGGCCTACACAAAAACGATTTTATTTGCGCAGCTAAAACAGACGACGTATTTAACGCGCTGTAATTAAAAGTATTAATTGAGCAAACCCAAAAGCACTTATTTTTATAAGTGCTTTTTTATTTAAGCAATAAAAGTTATTAGTTGTCAGCTATCAGTGACGAGCAACTCGAAGTTAAATTTATCGCCGTAGGTTGGGTTGAGTGAAACGAAACCCAACGGTCATTTGAAAGGCTTTGTGTTTAAAGGTAATGTAAAAGGCTCGTTGTTTATAACGTTAGTATCTTGAGCATAGTTATATTACTACTCCCAAGGCTCTTTTAAAAAACCTTTCTGATGAAGCCTTTTGTAAGGGATTTTATACTTTTTTTTATAATAAGCAGATAATATATTAGAGCCAGTTATAGCCTCATGCTTTTCTGCATAAACTTTAATTAACTTCAAATATGAACTTGCGGAAGTATATAAATCTAATTGCATAATTTCTTGACTCAAATAATCATATTCTTTGCTTGGATCTAAATCATCAATATTTGGAATTACTTCCTCCCATCTTGGAAAGGCCAAAGCAGTGATAGGGTCTAAGAAAGTGTAATTGATCTCTTTTCCACGAATCTTGAGGTTTAATAAAGTTTCTTTTAAAGGTGTTGCAAAGTCACATTCTATTTTGCTAAGCATAGTTTCAATTTGATTAGATTGAGTTTGTTTTTTCAATAGGGCTATTTGGTCTGATTGTTGTTTCAGTGTAGAAAGTAAAGCAATCAAAGCTAGTGCCGCTATATAAGGCGACATTATTCCACCAAAATAAGAAGCGATAAAAGCCCAGTGTTCTACATTGCTAGAAAGCTGAGGTTTAAAAGAATAAATTAAAGGAGCGACAGTTAGAATAATTCCTATTAGTAAGAAAATTATTAATCTTTTCGTTAGTTTTTCCATGCATGCTCTAATTAATGTTTTTTTATAAGTAAATATTTCAATCGAGTTATTTATATAATAAAAGCTCCAAACCAACGGCCTAGAGCTTTTAATATACAATCACACTTTTGCTAAAACACTTAACTTCAACGTATCGTTGGGTTTCGTTTCTCTCAACCCAACCTACGTTTAACACAAATCAGCTAAACGCTTACAGCTAAAAGCTTATCGCTTCTTTTTAATCATCAATTGAGCGTAGTAGGGCGTTAATGCCTACTTTTTCACGTGTTTGCTTATCTACTTTTTTCACGATGATCGCAGCGTATAGGCTGTGAGTGCCATCTTTTGACGGTAGTGCGCCTGGTACAACTACAGCACCTGCTGGTACGCGGCCGTAGTGAATTTCGCCAGTTTCACGGTCGTAAATACGGGTGCTTTGGCTGATGTAAACGCCCATTGAAATAACTGCGCCTTCTTCAACAATTACGCCTTCCACAATTTCAGAACGTGCGCCAATAAAGCAGTTGTCTTCAATGATAGTTGGGTTAGCTTGTAGAGGCTCTAAAACGCCGCCTATGCCTACGCCACCTGATAAATGTACGTTCTTACCAATTTGTGCACATGAGCCTACAGTCGCCCATGTATCAACCATGGTGCCGTCGTCAACGTATGCGCCAATGTTTACGTACGATGGCATAAGTACGACGTTTTTACCTACAAAGCTGCCTTTACGTGCTACAGCGTTTGGTACTACGCGCATACCGCCTTGCTGAAATTGCTCTGGCGTGTAGTCGCTAAATTTAAGTGGTACTTTGTCGTAAAACTGGTTTACGCCGTCGTTCATTGGTTGGTTGTCGCGAATACGAAACGACAGTAATACTGCTTTTTTAAGCCACTGGTGTACAACCCATTCACCTGATATTTTTTCAGCAACGCGTGCTGCGCCGCTATCAAGTAAATCAAGTGCGTCGATAATGGCTTGTTTTACGTCGCTTGATACTGTGCTTGGGCTAATGCTATCGCGGTTGTCCCATGCGTTTTCGATCATCGTTTTTAAATCTGACATGTGTGTCCTCTATTCTGTTTCGGCGTTGAATTTTTTACGTAATGCCTGATGAATTTTTGCTTGCTCTTCATCAGTCAGCGCTTGGTATTCGTTATTAGATACGACAAAGAAATCCTCGGCACGTTCACCTACCGTTGTAATACGGGCAGCGTGAATGTGTAGTAAATGCGCTTGGAAAACTTCGGCTATTTTGGTTAGTAAACCTTGTATATCGACGGCTTGAATTTCTATTAAGCTACGGTCTTTGCGTGCATGTGGGCGCAACACAATTTTAGGTTTAATATTAAAATCTTTAAAGCGTTGAGAGCGGCTCTTTTTAAAGCGAATCTTTTTACGCGGATCGCTTAGTGCCTGCTCAAGCCCGCGTTTAATTGATTGCGCTCGACCACTTGCAATAGGGTCGCCACTTACTTCAAGTATTACAAAGCTAAACAAGACGTAACCGTCTTTTGTGGTAAGTACTTGCGCGTGTTGTATTTGCGCTTTTTTAGAGCCAATCACACTTACTAATCGGGCAAACAGTGGGCCAGAGTAGGGACTGTATACAAATACTTGTGTGCCACCATGCATAGCTTTGTTAGATACAACAACACTTGGCTGGCTTAAGTCTGTGCTACTTAATAAATGCTCACTTTGCCATGATATTTGTTGTTCGCTAAAGGCGGTAAAGTAGTTGGCTTTAAAGCGGCTCCAAATTAAATCAATTTTTTCCTCTTGATAACCCAGATTTATTAAGCGTTGTTTAGCTTGGTGCTTTTTGTCGCGAATTTGGTCGCGTTGATCCATTGGGTTTTCGAGCCCTAGGCGCAAAGCGCGCTGCGTGTGTAAGTATAGCTCACGCAGTAGGGTGTTTTTCCAATCGTTCCATAAGTTGTCGTTGGTTGCACGTATGTCGGCAACGGTTAAACAATATAAGTAGTCGAGTTGGCGCTCTGTTTTAACGCGTGTAGCGAAGTCTTTTATTACAGCAGGATCGTTAATGTCTTTACGCTGTGCGGTAACCGACATAAGTAAATGGTTACTTACAAGCCATGCAACGAGCTTTGCATCCACCGATGAAAAACCATGTAATTTAGCAAATGCTATTGCGTCAACAGCGCCAAGTTCTGAGTGGTCGCCACCTCGGCCTTTAGCAATGTCGTGAAATATACCGGCTAAATAAAGTAGCTCTGGTTTGTCCATTCGAGTGACTATTTCACTACAAATAGGAAACTCGCTAATGCCTGTTTTATCAAAATATTCGTAAATGTTTTTGATTAATTTGTGAGTATGCTCATCTACGGTGTAGGCGTGAAACAAATCGAACTGCATTTGCCCAAATATATTACGCCACTGCGGTAAGTAGGCGGCAAGCATGCCGTGCTTGTGCATGAGCGTAAATGCGCGGCCCATGCCGTTAGGATGTTTAACTAAGCGTAAAAAGGCTTCGCGACAGGCTGCGTAATCTTGCAAATCGCCCAATAAACGACGGCGCACTTGGCGAATAGTACGAATAGTACTTGGGTAAATATGCGTTATTGCTGGGTTATCGGCTATGTGCTCAAACAATACAAAAAGTTGGTCGCGTCTAAAAAATACCGACGGATCTTTTACGCGTATTTGATGACCTACTTGCTCAAAGTTTCTGTCGAGTTCAATTGCTGCCACAGCACTACTTTCGGGCATTATGCTTTGTTCAAAGTATGAAAGTAGCATTTGGTTAAGTTCGCGCACGCGGCTCATTATTCTAAATAAGCGTTTCATCATACGCTCAACCGATGCTTTGCCGTCGCTACCAAAACCTAAAATTTCGGCGGCTTGCGGTTGATGATCAAACAATAAGCGGTTTTCAGCTCTACCTGCAGCTAAATGCAGTGCAAAGCGAATGTTCCATAGGTTTTCTAGGCACTCAGAAAGCTCTTGAAACTCTTCGTGAGTTAAGTATCCGTGGCTTATTAACTCTTGCAGGGTTTCGGTTCTAAAATGCTTTTTTGCCACCCAAATAATGGTTTGTAAGTCGCGCAGACCACCGGGGTTTTCTTTAATGTTTGGCTCAAGATTATACGCGGTGCCGTGGCACTTTCTGTGGCGTAAGTTTTGTTCTTGAACTTTGGCAGTAAAAAATTCACCTGAGCGCCATACTGGCGTTTCAAGAATATGCATTTTGAGTTTTTCAAACTCAATGTGGTTACCAAAAATAAGGCGGCTTTCGAGCAAGCTGGTGGCAAAAGTAACGTCTTCACGTTTTTGCTCAATGGCTTGTTCTATCGTACGCACGCTGTGACCAATCTCTAAGTTGAGATCCCATAGCATGGTGACAAACTGGCCTATTTTTTCGCATATTTCTTCGCTTGGCGGTTTAGTTACAAGCAATAAAAAGTCGATGTCGGAGTAGGGATGTAGCTCACCACGTCCGTATCCGCCTACCGCTATTAATGCTAAATCAGGTTCGCGCGCTAAGTCGTAAACATGAAAAAGCTTAATGAGTAGGCGGTCAATAAACTCAGCCCGGGCATTAATTAAATTCCCAACCGGTTGTTTAGAAAATTCGTTATGTAACCATTTATAAAAATAGCTAGAACAATCGCGATAATCACTAAGTTGCTCTGCATCGCTAAGCAACTTTTTTACTTTGTTGGGTAATGCCACGTGGGCTGGCTCCTTGTTGAACCTTTCACACGGATAAGAATTTTCTTATCAAGTGTTTCGGTTTTATTAGTGTTCTATGATCCGCTCGATAGTATCATCTGATCGTAGCGTTAAAATTTCAACACCATTTTCAGTCACTAATAAAGTATGTTCCCACTGTGCAGACAAACTACGGTCGCGTGTTACTACTGTCCAATCATCTTTAAGAAGCTTACATTGGCGTTTACCCGCATTAACCATAGGTTCAATAGTTAAACACATACCTGCTTTTAAGGCCTCGCCAGTACCGGCTTTACCGTAATGCATTATTTGTGGTTCTTCATGAAATCCTGCGCCGATACCGTGGCCGCAATATTCACGTACAATTGAGTAGTTAAAGCTCTCTGCATATTTTTGAATTGCTGAGCCAATATCACCCAAGCGCACACCTGGTTTTACCATTTTAATAGCAAGGTATAAGCTTTCTTGTGTTACTTCTGCAAGACGCTTAGCTTGAATGTTTGGTGTACCAACGTGGAACATTTTAGATGTGTCGCCGTGGTAACCATCTTTAATGACAGTTACGTCGATATTTACACTGTCGCCTTCTTTTAATGCTTTGTCATTTGGAATTCCGTGACAAATAACATGATTAACTGACGTACAAACTGATTTTGGAAAGCCATGATAATTTAACGGAGCAGGGATTGCTTGTTGCACATTAACAATATAATCATGACAAAGTGTATTTAGCTCATCGGTGGTAACACCTGGCACTACATGAGGGCCGATCATTTCAAGTACATCGGCCGCTAAGCGCCCAGCTACGCGCATTTTCTCTATTTCTTCAGGGGTCTTGATAATAGCGCTCATTGAGGCTCCAAAGTTGAGTTTTTAACATTTATCGTCGAACAAATTTTGCACGCGACGTTGAGTATTTAATTTTAATATGGTATAAAGCGCGCCGTCTTTTTACAAATAAATTCTTAAATGATTTTTTGTATTTAAGGCAAACACAATTTTATTTTAACACACACACGTATCGTCACATACACTTGGGTGCATTTGAAGTTTAATTACTTCGGTGTTGGTGCTATGGGATATGTGGAGGCCTAACCCTAAACAACTATAGAGGATCTATAAAATGGCAAACGTTTCAATGCGCGATATGCTTCAAGCTGGTGTTCACTTTGGTCACCAAGCACGTTACTGGAACCCTAAGATGAAGCCTTTCATCTTCGGCACACGTAACCGTGTACATATCATCAACCTTGAGCAAACTGTACCAATGTTCAACGACGCACTTAAGTTTTTATCAAGTGCTGCAGCAAACAAAGGTAAAGTTCTTTTCGTTGGTACTAAGCGCGCAGCAAGCGACGCAGTTAAATCAGCTGCTTTAGAAAGCGACCAGTTCTTCGTAAATCACCGTTGGTTAGGTGGTATGTTGACTAACTGGAAAACTGTACGTCAATCAATCAAGCGTCTTAAAGACCTTGAAGCACAAAGCCAAGACGGAACTTTCGAGAAATTAACTAAGAAAGAAACGTTAACGCTTAACCGCGAAATGGAAAAGCTTGAAAAGAGCCTTGGTGGTATCAAAAACATGGGCGGTCTTCCAGACGCGCTTTTCGTTATCGATGCTGACCACGAGCACATTGCTATCCGTGAAGCAAACAACCTAGGTATTCCAGTTGTTGCAATCGTAGATACTAACTCTAACCCAGACGGTGTTGATTACATCGTACCTGGTAACGATGATGCTATCCGTGCTGTAAGCCTTTACACTAGCGCTGTTGCAGCTGCTATTACTGAAGGTCGCGAGAATAACATCGTTGCTCAAGCTGAGAAAGACGATTTCGTTGAAGCTGAGTAATTAGCTGTCATCAAGTCTTCATCTTTTTAAGGTGAAGACTTGCTATTCTTGTCGAGCGGGTAACCCGCTTATCTAACCTGATTTCAGATTTGAGGATTTACTAATGGCTGTAACTACTGCCCTAGTTAAAGAATTACGCGAGCGCACAGGCGCTGGCATGATGGATTGTAAAAAAGCGTTAACTGAGACTGATGGCGACATCGAGTTAGCGATTGAAAACATGCGTAAAAGTGGCGCTGCTAAAGCTGCTAAAAAAGCAGGTAACATTGCTGCTGAAGGTACTATCATCATCAAGCAAAACGCGGGTGTTGCAGTACTAGTAGAAGTTAACTGTCAAACAGATTTCGTTGCAAAAGACGTAAGCTTCTTAGCATTTGCTAACAAAGTTGCTGACGCTGCAATTGCTGACACTATCTCTATCGAAGACTTACAAGCTAAGTTTGAAGAAGACCGTGTTGAGCTAGTTACTAAAATTGGCGAAAACATCAATGTACGTCGTCTGCAGTACGTAACTGGTGAAAACCTAGTTGAGTACCGTCATGGCGATCGTATCGGTGTTGTTGTTGCGGGTGTTGCTGATGAAGAAACACTTAAGCACGTTGCAATGCACGTTGCTGCATCTAGCCCTGAATACTTAACACCTTCAGATGTACCAGCCGATGTTGTTGCTAAAGAAAAGCAAGTACAAATCGAAATCGCGATGAATGAAGGCAAGCCTGCTGAAATCGCTGAGAAGATGGTTGTTGGCCGCATGAAAAAATTCACTGGTGAGGTTTCTCTTACTGGTCAAGCTTTCATCATGGAGCCTAAGAAAACTGTTGGCGATATTCTTAAAGAGAAAAACGCAACAGTTACTAGCTTCGTACGTGTAGAAGTTGGTGAAGGTATCGAGAAGAAAGAAGAAGATTTTGCTGCTGAAGTTGCTGCTCAAATTGCTGCTGCTAAAGCTAAGTAAGATTACTATTTGTGAAGGATAATGAAATTAGATGCAATTAAAGTACTATTTGGTTTTGCTTCGCAGCTAGAAATTCTTTAAAATAACCGCGCTTTTATGTTTAACATAAGCGCGGTTATTTTTTATCCATAATTCAATAAAAGTTGGCCCCAATACTATGACTATCAATCGCAAACCTATTTTTAGACGTGTTCTTCTCAAATTAAGTGGTGAAGCTTTAATGGGAGACGAAGGCTTCGGCATCGATCCTAAAGTTTTAGACCGTATGGCACAAGAAATTAAAGAGCTAGTAGAGCTCGACGTAGAAGTGGGTTTAGTTATTGGTGGAGGTAACTTTTTACGCGGTGGATCACTTGCAGAAGCAGGTATGAATCGCGTAGTAGGCGATCACATGGGTATGCTTGCAACGGTTATGAACGGCCTTGCAATGCGTGATGCGCTACACCGTGCATTTGTAAACTGTCGTCTTATGTCGGCTATTCCGCTTAATGGTGTATGTGACGCTTATAACTGGGCTGAAGCAATTAGTTTATTGAAAACTGGTCGCGTAGTCATTTTTGCAGCGGGTACTGGTAACCCATTTTTTACTACCGATTCTGCAGCATGTTTACGCGGTATCGAAATTGAAGCGGATACAGTAATTAAAGCGACTAAGGTTGATGGCGTATACAGTGATGACCCTGTTAAAAACCCAGATGCGACGCTTTATACCCACTTAAGCTACAATGAAATCATTGAAAAAGAATTAAAAGTTATGGATTTAGCGGCATTTACTCTAGCCCGCGATCACAATATGCCATTGAGCGTATTTAACATGAATAAATCAGGCGCGCTAAAACGCGTAATTATGGGTGAAGAAGAAGGTACACTTATTTCTTCACAAGCCTCAGATGAAATAATCAAATAATTAGGATTAAACCGTGATTAACGATATTCAAAAAGACGCGCAAGCGCGCATGCAAAAAAGTGTAACTGCACTAGGTAGCCAATTATCTAAAATTCGTACTGGCCGTGCACATCCTGCAATCCTAGATGGCATTATGGTGTCGTACTACGGTGCACCAACGCCTTTAAACCAAGTTGCTAACGTAACAATTGAAGATTCTCGTACACTTGCTATTGGTGTATTTGATAAGTCTTTAGCGCAAGCTGTTGAAAAAGCAATTATGGCATCTGACTTAGGTTTAAACCCTATGTCGGCAGGTACTGTTATTCGCGTACCACTTCCTCCACTTACAGAAGAGCGTCGTAAAGACCTAATCAAAATTGTACGTGGCGAAGTTGAAGGCGGTCGTGTTGCTATTCGTAACATTCGTCGTGATGCTAATGGCGATGTAAAGGGTTTATTAAAAGATAAAGACATATCTGAAGATGAAGCGCGTCAATCAGATGATGCGATTCAAAAGCTTACTGATAAGTTTATTAAAGAAATGGATACTTTATTAGCTGCTAAAGAAACAGAATTGATGGAAATCTAAGTAAGGTCCTGTTTATCTTTCGAGGTTGAATTTGCAGCAGTGTGTTTGGTTTTTAGGCAAGGCAGAGCCTATGTAGTGTGGTTATTCCCCATAATTAGGCGATAACGATGCATAAAATCCAAACACGCGCTACCCAAAGGGTTCTGCCTAGGGGCGATTAACTCTTTGTTGCCTACATGGATGTAGGTAAGGGGCGTGAGCAGGACGCGGAAGCTTTACTCGATTTTTGCTTAGTCCACTAGGTTACAAATCTCGCGCCGCGATTAAGTCGCCCCTAGATTGAACAAATTACAATCCTGAAAGGTCGACAGGACCTATTAAAATTATTAGTTTTGAAACGCCGTCTAGGGTATACTAGGCGGCGTTTTTTTATGGAATACTCGATATTTATGGTTCTAGATGCTGACACAATTTCACAGCAATGTTTACCCAAACATGTTGCTATCATCATGGATGGGAACGGACGTTGGGCGCAAGCTAGAAATAGACCTCGTGTGTATGGGCATAAAAAAGGCGTAGACGCAGTTCGTCAATCTGTTCAGTTTTGTACTAAATTAGGGATACAATCGTTAACCTTATTTGCTTTTAGTAGTGAAAACTGGCGCCGCCCTGAAGACGAAGTAAACACTTTAATGGAGCTTTTCTTATTTGTTTTAACAAAGGAAGTTAAAAAGCTTCATAAAAACAATGTAAAACTGACCATTATTGGAGACTTATCACGATTTTCTGAAGGATTACGTAGCAAGGTAGACGCTGCGCATAAGCTGACTGAAAATAACACCGGGTTGCGTTTAAATGTTGCAGCTAATTACGGTGGTCGTTGGGATGTTGCCAATGCGGCAAAACAACTTGCTTTGCAAGTTGCGCAGGGCACACTAAACGCAGAAGATATTACAGAAGAGCGCTTAGCACAGCATATGAGCATGGCAGATCAGGCTGAACCTGATTTACTTATTCGCACTGGTGGCGATGTTCGTATTAGTAATTTTTTACTATGGCAAGTTGCTTATGCAGAACTTTACTTTACCGAGACACTTTGGCCAGATTTTAATGAAGCAGCATTTGCTGAGGCCATTGCGTGTTACGTTGCCAGAGAGCGACGTTTTGGTTGTACGGGCGAACAAATAAAACAATTACTCGCTCAAACCTAAATAGAATAAGGGTCACATTTTGTTAAAACAACGAATTTTAACCTCTCTAGTGCTAGCTCCATTAGCATTGGCTTTGGTTTTTTATACACCGCTTACGTTATTTAGTTACTTTGCTGGTGCAATTGTATTATTAGGCGCATGGGAATGGTCTGCATTTATGGGCCTTTGCGACAAGCTTAAACGTGCTGCCTTTGTTGTGTTTATTGGCGCTTTACTTGCCTTGCTTAATTTACATTGGCCTATTGAATCATTATGGGAAAATGGCAAGCTAGTCGGTGATGCAAATTACGTATTTACGCTTTCGTTTGCTTGGTGGATTGTTGCTAGCTATTTAATTTGGCGCTACCCAGAAATGGCTAAAGCGTGGAATGAAGGCCTAGTTATGCGCGGCATTGCAGGATTATTAACGCTTGTGCCGTTATGGCTTGCACTAAATACACTACGTAGCGCGCAATATGCTGAATCAACTCATTTTGGTTCGGTGCTAATTTTAGTGGTACTCGGTATTGTATGGAGCGCAGATGTGGGTGCTTACTTTACGGGTAAAAGTTTTGGTAAACATAAGTTAATGCCTAAAGTAAGCCCTAATAAAACAATTGAAGGGTTAGCAGGCGGTGTAGTCGCTTCTATTATTTTTGTATTAGCATTTTGTCACTTTACCGATGTTGATTTAGTTGTATGGCCTGTGTACGCGATAATGACAGCATTTATTGCGTTGTTTTCTGCGGTAGGTGATTTACTGGAAAGCATGTTTAAACGTGAAGCTGGTTTAAAAGATAGCGGTCGATGTTTACCAGGACACGGCGGTATTTTAGATAGAATTGACAGCTTAACGGCTGCTGCTCCAATGTTTGTTATGTGCTATGCGTGGACTCTTAGTTTATGAGCCAAAAGCAATTGCTGGTTATTTTAGGCGCAACGGGCTCAATTGGTTTAAGTACACTTGATGTTGTGTCGCGCAATAAAGAGTTATTTGATGTTTTTGTTTTGGCTGCAGGACAAAATGCAAAGAAAATGGCGGAGTTGTGTATTGAACATGAACCGCTTTATGCGATTATGGCTAACCAGCAGGCCGCAGAGCAATTATCTGCGTATTTAGCTAATACTCAGTGCCAAACTCTTGTTATGCACGGTGAGCAAGCAATGAGTGACTTATGTGCTCATCCTGATGTTGACATTGTAATGTCGGCAATTGTAGGTGCAGCTGGTTTACTACCCACATTAAGTGCTGTTGAAGCGGGTAAAAAAGTACTACTAGCTAATAAAGAATCTTTAGTTATGTCAGGTCAGTTGTTTATTGATAAAGTTAAACAACATAAAGCCACTTTGCTGCCAATAGATAGCGAACATAATGCAATTTTTCAATGTCTACCTTCTTCGTTACAAAATGCCAAAGGCGATCAAAAACTACAGCAACATGGCGTAAGTAAAATTTTACTTACCGGCTCTGGTGGCCCATTTTTAACGCGTGATATAAATACGTTAAAAGATGTAACCGTAAGTGAAGCCGTTGCACACCCTAACTGGTCGATGGGTCAAAAAATATCAGTAGATTCCGCAACTATGATGAACAAAGGCTTAGAGTTTATTGAAGCTAAGTGGTTATTCAATTGTGATGCGAGTGATATTGATGTGGTTATTCATCCACAAAGTATCATTCATTCAATGGTGCAGTACCACGATGGTTCTATTTTAGCGCAAATGGGTAACCCCGATATGCGCACGCCAATTGCCCATGCACTTGCGTATCCTGAGCGAATTAATGCGGGTGTTAAACCGTTAAATTTCTCTGACATTTGTGATTTTTCGTTTACTAAACCTGATTTTTCTCGTTATCCAAATTTACAATTAGCGATTGATGCGTGTAGTGCAGGGCAGGGCGCGACAACAACGGTTAACGCAGCAAATGAAATAGCTGTGGGCGCATTCTTAAACGGTAAAATTGGTTTTACCGATATATACAAAATAAATGCACAGACGCTAGAAGCTGCAACTTACACCAATGTGCAAAGCCTAGATGAAATTTTAGAGTGTGATAAATTAGCGCGTATTAGCGCTTCAGAATTTATAACAAAAGTGGCGCATTAATATGTTTGATTTTTTTTGGAATCTTGGCTCATTTATTTTAGCGCTTGGTATTTTAGTGGCCATACATGAATATGGCCATTTTTGGGTTGCACGAAAAATGGGCGTTAAAGTGCTGCGTTTTTCAATTGGTTTTGGTAAGCCACTGTTAAAATGGCATGACAAATATAATACCGAATACGTGATTGCCGCTATTCCATTAGGTGGTTATGTAAAAATGCTTGATGAGCGAGTTGATGACGTACCAGCAAATCAACGCCACTTGTCGTTTAACTCTAAATCTGTACAAGCGCGTATTGCTATTGTTGCTGCGGGACCAATGGCTAACTTTTTGTTTGCCATTTTTGCTCTTGCGGTGATGTATATGGTAGGAGTGCAATCGGTTAAGCCAGTTGTTGGCAGCATAACCGAAGGCAGTCGCGCAGAGCAGGCGGGCATTATGCCTTCTCAACATATTATAAAAATTGGTAATGATGACATAACGACATGGCAAGATGCCACGTTTGCGCTTATGTCTAACTTAGGCGAAGAAAGCGTTGAAGTTATTGTTCGTGATAAAAACCTTCAACCACGCGTTAAAACGCTTAATTTAGAGGGGTGGAAGCTTGACCAGCGAGACGTGCCACCATTAAGTTCGTTAGGTATTGTGCCATTTAGACCTCAAGCAACTTTAACAATTGCCGCCGTAACTAAAGACTCAGCCGCAGAACACGCTAATTTACAAGTTAACGACACAATTCTGGCTGTAAACGGTGAAACAACAAGCAATTGGCAGCAATTAGTTAATCTTATTACGCAATCAGCTAACAAATCTTTACAATTTAGTGTAAAAAGACAAGATACTATACAAGCTATTACAGTTACCCCTAAAGGGCGCATTGATAATAACGGTATTGAGCAAGGCTTTTTAGGTGTTGCTCCTGTTGTACAGCAATGGCCTGATGGCTATGTAGAGACAAGGCATTACGGCCCGCTCGATAGTATTGTGCGAGGCACAAAAGAAACGTGGCGCTTAATTACACTCAGTTTCGACATGATTGGTAATTTAATTACAGGCCAGGTTTCGGTTAAAAATTTAAGTGGTCCTGTGGGCATTGCAGTAGGCGCTGGAACTAGCGTAAGCTATGGGTTAGTGGCCTTTTTAAGCTTTTTAGCCTTAATAAGCGTTAACTTGGGTGTATTTAATTTATTACCCTTACCAGTGCTTGATGGCGGACACTTAATGTATTACATAATTGAACTTTTTCGTAAAAAGCCGGTCTCTGAAAAGACACAAGAGTTTGGTTTTAAAGTGGGTGCCTTGTTGCTCATTTTTCTAACATGTTTCGCTTTGTTCAATGATGTATCGCGTTTGTAGTTACAGCGTGGCAAATTACTAATTAGAACACGATTGTAAAGCACCACTAGTAAGGTGTTATGCGGTAATACAGTTGTAAAGGATAAAGATAATAAAATGGCTATAAAAAAACATTTGGCAATAACAAGTTTATTGGGTGCAAGTTTTGCAGCCCTAGGCCAAAACTCCTTTATTGTTGAAGACCTGAAAGTTGAAGGTTTGCAGCGCGTAGCACTTGGTGCAGCGCTAACACATATTCCTATTAACGTAGGCGATAATGTTGATGACTATACGATTTCAAAAACAATAAAGTCACTTTATCGTTCTGGGCACTTTGATAACATAAAAGCACTTCGTGATGGCAACAACGTTATTTTTAAAGTAACGGAACGTCCTACCATCAGCTTTATTGAGTTTGAAGGCAATAAAGACATTAAAGACGAGCAGCTTAATGAGTCTCTTGATCAGCAAGATATTCGCCAAGGTGAACCACTTGATAAAACCGTTATCGATAGTATCGAAAAAGGCTTAGTTGAGTTTTTCCACAGCATTGGTAAATACAACGCTAAAGTAGACATCAGTATTACTAAGCTGCCACGTAACCGCGTTAAACTTAAGTTAGAGTTTGATGAAGGTGATGCTGCTTCTATCCGCCAAATTAACTTAGTGGGTAATGAACTTTTTTCTAATGAAGAGCTTCTTAAACTTGCTGAATCGCAGCAAGATTTACCTTGGTGGCAGTTTATGGGTAGCGACCGTTACCAAAAGCAAACCATTGAAGGCGATTTAGAAAAAATTCGTAGTTATTATTTAGACCGTGGTTACCTACGTTTTAATATCGACTCAACGCAAGTTTCAGTGAGCCCTGAACGTGAATCAGTTTACGTTACAGCTAACTTAACTGAAGGCGTAAAATATAAAGTTAAAGGTTTTGACTTTATTGGTGACTTGCTTGGCCGTGAAGACTTAATTAAAAGTGTTATCCCACTTAGAGCGGGTGAGCTTTATAACGGTTCTGTAGTTACTTCATCTGAAGAGTTTATTAAAAGCTACTTAGCACGTTTTGGTTACGCTAATGCTGAAGTGCGTACAATTCCAGAAATTGACGACGAAAAGCAAGAAGTACAATTAACACTATCGGTTAATCCAGGTAAGCGTGTATACGTTCGTCGTATTATTGTTGGCGGTAACCAAAATACGGCAGATGAAGTACTTCGTCGTGAAATGACACAACTTGAAGGCGCATGGTTATCTAATCAAAACCTTGAGCGTTCAAAACTGCAAATTCAACGTCTACCTTACATGGAAACTGTTGATTTTAACGTAGTGCCTGTACCCGGAGTGGATGACCAAGTAGATGTAGACTTTACTGTAAAAGAGCAATCTGCAGGTAGCTTTAATGCTGGTCTTGCTTATGGTTCTTACTTAGGTCTGCAGTTTAATATTGGTGTAACAGAATCTAACTTTTTAGGCACAGGTAACCAAATTGGTTTAAACCTTAATACGTCTACAGGTTCTGAAAGCTTAAGCTTATCGTACACAGACCCATACTTTACGCCAGATGGTGTATCGCAAGGCAGTAGCATCTTTTACAGAAACTACGATGCAAGTAAATTCAGTCTTGTTGAATATAAATCGAAAAGTTATGGTTTAGGCACAAATATTGGTTTTCCAATTGATGCTGTAAATCGTGTTAACTTTGGCGCCCGTTGGATTAAAGAAGAGCTTTCGGATATTGCAGAGTACGAGCAAACGCGTGTACTTCGTGAAACATTCTTAGATCCAGATAACCCAGATGCAGGCTTTGACTTTACTAAGTATGAGCTGAGTGTTGGCTGGTCGCGTATCACCGTTAACCGTGGTTTATTCCCAACAGCGGGTTCGCGTCAAACTCTAAACTTAACAGCAACAACGCCTAACTCAGATCTTCAGTACTTTAAACTGAATTACGATTCGCGTTTTTACTGGCCTATATCAAATGACCACCGTTGGGTATTCTCAACGCGTGCAGCACTTGGTTATGGTAATGGTTATGGTTCTACAAACGGGTATGAGCAAACACTTCCATTCCAAGAGTACTTCCGTATAACGGAAATGGAACTACGTGGCTTTGACCGTAATACAATATTACCACGTGCTGTGTCGCGTATACCGCAGTCTATTCCGGGTACGCCAGGTGCAGACGGTACTACAACCGGTAGCATTGGTGGTGCATCAGAATTTGATATTCTAGTGCCACAAGGTCGTATTGGTGGTAATGCTAAAGCAGTGGCAGGTATGGAGCTAATTGTTCCTACACCATTCTTAGATGAAGAAAATACCAGCTCTGTACGTACTAGCTTCTTTGTTGATGCTGCAAACGTATGGGATACTGAGTTTAACGTAGACCGCTATCAAAACTTAGGCGTTGATGAACGTGCTAAATTAGATGACTATTCAGACCCAATGCGTTTTAGGGTTTCAACCGGTCTTTCATTACAATGGATCTCTCCAATGGGTCCAATGCTGATCAGTTTTGCGTATCCATTGCAAAAAGAAGAAGATGACGATACGAAAACCATCAGCTTTAACATTAGTAACACTTTCTAAAGGAGTTTTTTGTGAAAAAATTATTTAAATCAACAGCTGTAGCAGTTTTAGCAACGTTAATGATGGGTACTTCTGTGAATGCATTTGCACACAAAGTAGGTATTGTTGATATGCAGGAAATCTACAAGCAAATTCCTCAAATGGCTAAAATTGAACAGTCTTTACAAACTGAGTTTGCTGAACGTCGTCAAGAGCTTGAAAAGTTACAAGGCGATATTCGTTTTGAAGCTGAAAAATTTAAACGTGAAAGTACAACGATGAGCCAAGCTCAAAAAGATACTCTGCGTGAAAAAATTCAAGGCATGCAAAAAAATCTTGCTGAACAAGGTCGCCCTTTAGAGCAAGAAATTAAAGCGCGTCAAAACCAAGAGCTTGCTAAAGTTCAAGGTGTAATCATCAAAACAATTGAAGAGATTGCTAAAGACGGCGACTTCGACGAAGTTAAAGTAAAAGACACTACTATTTACTTTAACCCTAAAGAAGTGACTGACCTTTCATCTAAAGTTGTAGCCGCTGTTAGTAAGAAATAATCACTCTATGCAAAATTATACGCTTTCGCAAATTGCGGAACTTCTAGGCGCCGAACTTCAGGGTGATGGCGCTTTAGAAATAAAAAAAATAGCGACACTTGCAAATGCCCATTCTGGGCATATTGCATTTTTAGCGAACTCAAAATATCGATCGCAACTTGAAACTACCCAAGCTAGTGCTGTAATAGTAAGCCAAGCCGATGCAGAGTACTTTAGTGGCAGCAAAATTATTGTTGCTAATCCGTATGTAAGTTACGCAAAATTAGCGCAATTTATGGATACAACACCACGCTCAGCCTCGACGGGTATTCATCCAAGTGCAACTGTTCATTCAACAGCGATTGTTAGTGATAGCGCCGCTATTGGTGCTAACGCAGTCATTGAAGCTCATGCAGTGATAGGTGACAACGCGCAAATTGGTCCGAACAGTTTTATCGGGGAACGTGTTAAAATAGGTTCTGGCACTAAGCTTTGGCCTAGTGTGACTATTTATCACGATGTTGAAATTGGTTCAGATTGTTTGTTTCAAGCAAATAGTGTTGTAGGTAGTGATGGGTTTGGCTATGCAAATGAGCGCGGGCAGTGGGTTAAGATACCTCAGCTTGGTTCAGTGATCATAGGCAACAAAGTTGAAATTGGTGCAAGTACGACAATTGATCGTGGTGCACTGGACAATACCATCATTCATAGCAATGTTATTATCGATAATCAGTGTCAAATAGCGCACAACGTTGAAGTTAATTCAGGCACCGCAATAGCGGGCTGCACTGTACTTGCAGGAAGCGTTACCATTGGCAAGAACTGTCAAATTGGTGGCATGGTTGCAATTAATGGTCACATGTCTGTATGTGATGGTGTTATAATTACCGGCATGAGTATGGTGACAAAATCAATCACCGAACCAGGTATTTACTCATCTGGTATGCCCCATACAACAAACAAAGAATGGCGTAAATCAATAGCTCACTTGCGTAACCTTTCAGACATGAAATCTCGTCTTAAAGCGCTTGAAGCATTGGCTAAGTCATAACGTTGAACACTAATAAGGATGCTATTTTGGCAAACGAATTAAATAGCCTTGATATTCAAGAAATTTTAAGTTTATTACCGCACCGTTACCCGATGCTATTAATTGATCGTGTTATTGATTTTACACCTGGCAAGTCTTTACATGCTATTAAAAATGTTTCTATAAATGAACCGATTTTTACTGGACATTTTCCAAATCAGCCAATTTTTCCTGGTGTGCTAATATTAGAATCAATGGCGCAAGCAACGGGTTTATTAGGTTTTAAAACAGTAGAAAACCGTAGCGAAAACGAATTGTATTTGTTTGCTGCTGTTGATAACGCACGTTTTAAACAACCTGTAATTCCTGGTGATACAATGCATCTTCATGTTGAGTTTTTAAAAGAACGTCGCAACATTTGGAAGTTTGCTGCAGAAGCTAGAGTCGACGGCAAAATAGTGTGTAGTGCCGAAATTATGTGTGCGAGAAGAGAGTTTTAATAGTGATCCATTCTACAGCAATAATCGAACCTGGCGCTAAACTAGGCAACAATGTCTCAGTTGGTCCGTATAGTTATATTGGCAATGATGTTGTTATCGGTGATAACTGTATTATTGAGTCTCACGTTGTTGTTAAAGGGCCGTCAACTATTGGCTCTGGCAATCATATTTTTCAGTTTGCGTCTGTGGGTGAAGCCTGCCAAGACAAAAAATACAACAACGAGCCAACCACTTTAATCATGGGTGATAACAACGTTATCCGTGAATGTGCCACTATTCACCGTGGTACGATTCAAGACCAAGGTGTTACTAAAATTGGTAGTAATAATTTGTTTATGGCTTATACACACGTTGCACATGACGCGGTAATTGGCGATAACGTAATTTTTGCTAACAACGCAAGTGTGGCCGGCCATGTACATGTAGGCGATTGGGTTATCCTTGGTGGTAATTCGGGTGTTCATCAGTTTTGTAAAATTGGTGCACATGCCTTTATTGGTATGTATTCAGGTGTTAACAAAGATGTACCACCATTTGTTACTACCATTGGTATGCCTGCAGGTCCTGCAGCTATCAATAAAGAAGGCATGAAGCGTCGTGGTTTCGAAAGTGATGAAATTATGGCTGTACGCCGTGCATACAAAGCATTTTATCGTAAAAGCTTAGGTGCTGAAGAAGCTATTGAGTCGCTTAGTGAAGATGCCGCAAAGTATCCTGCTGTGAAATTGATGGTCGACTTTGTTAAAAACTCAGAGCGCGGCATCGTAAGATAATTCGCGGGTTTGCTTTAAGCATTAAAAAAACCACCCTAGATGATAAATCGAAGGTGGTTTTTTATTGCCCTGCTTAAAGCTAATTCAGTTAATACTCAGGGTACTTGAGTTAGTATGCGGGTAATTTATATAATAAAAGCCGTCCTATGCGTTTACCTAAGTTAGTTCTCACTCTTTTTATTACTTCAGTTTTAGCCGCTTGTAGTAGCCAGCCTATTGTTAAATCATCTGCTGGAGAAATCACTCAAGTTGGGAAAGCATCTTTTTATGCTGATAAATACCACGGAAGAACAACCGCCAACGGAGAGCGCTTTAGTCAACAAGCCGCCACGGCAGCCCATTTAGAATTCGATTTTGGTACTACGGTGGTTGTTACTAATCTAGCCAATAACAAATCAGTCACGGTAAGAATTAACGATAGAGGCCCGTATGTGCGAGGTCGTATTATTGATTTATCAAAAAGTATGTTTAAAAAGATAGCCGACCCTAAGGTCGGCGTTATTGATGTATCAGTAAAGGTTTTAAAACCGGGTAGTTAGCGCAACATAACCAGGATAAGCCCCACTGAGCTCTTTATGAGAGCCTTGTGCGACTACTTTACCGCCTTCCAACCATACAACATTATCCATTTGAGCAAGTAGAGCGGGATCGTGCGTAATTGTGAGCACGCTCGCGTTATTCATAACATGCATTATTGCTTGCATTACCCCTTGCTTAGACTGATTATCAAGACCTTCTGTTGGTTCATCAAGAACTAAAATAGCCGGACTTTTAAGTAATGCTTGTGCAATAGCTATACGTCTAGACTGACCTTGCGACACATTACGCCCGCCAGTGCCTAATCGTGTTTTTAAACCTTCTTTTAGTTCATTAAACCATGGGCTTAATTGCGCTAATGAGAGCGCTTCAATCATTTGCTCTTTAGTTGCATTTGGCGCGGCATAACGTAAATTTTCACTCAGTGTTCCATCAAAAATATGGTGCTGCTGAGCTAATATATTTATCACACTTGCGCGTATATCATTATTTAACGAATGTAAGTCAACAACGCTATTTTGATTATTTAGCGTTATGCTGCCTTGTTGTAAAGGCCATAAACCAGTAAGTAAATTTACAAGCGTCGTTTTACCGCTGCCGCTTCTACCTACAATTGCTACTTTTTGCTGGGGCATTAACTCAAAACTGATATCAGTTAGTGCTGTTTGCTCACCATATTGGTAGCTAATATTGTTAAGTGCTAGCGTGTGGTTTTGCGCGCTAAAGCTTTTATCAACGTCTACATGTGTATCTTTAACTTGTGAGCTAGCTGCTTTATCTTCAAGTGTAAACAACCGCTCTGCAGCTTTTAATACACTAGGAAGCTCTATAAAAGCATTGGGTAGTAGCAATACGCTTTCAAAGCTTGCCAGTACAAATAAACTTAACATAGCAAGTTCTACATTTACCATACTGCTTGCGTAAACCAGCGGGACTATGGTTACTATGCTAGCAAGCATGGCTAATTGAACAACCAACAAGCTTAACCCATCTGAGTTTGCCAGTGCTTTGTGGCGAATAAATAATTGCTGATTGTACTGCTCGCTTAATTCGTCGCACTTATTAAGCTGCTGCGAACGGGCTTGATAAATACTAAGCTCTCTAAGGCCTGTAAGTGTATCTGAAAGCTCAGAGCGAAGTTGTGCACTAAGTTGTGTTTCTTTGTGGCTGTTTTTAGTGAGCTTTGCGCTGAGTAGGGCAGGTATAACCACACCAATAAGTATAATGCCAGTAAAGCAAATAAGGGCGACGTTGCCATTATAGGCCGACATAAACAGCATGATGATTGGCACACTTAAAAGAGCGACTAGCATAGGAAGTAAAACGTTTAAATAAAATTTGTCGAGTGCGTCTACATCGTTTTGTAATCGGTTAACTAGATCAGCACTGCGGCTCATTGCTAAATCAACATTGTTAAGCTTACTTAACGTTGCAAATACATTGGTACGTATTTCACTTAGTAATAAAAACGTGGCGTTATGAGTAACTAGGCGTTCGCCATAGCGCGATGCTGTTCGCACAATTGCTAAAAACCGAATCGTTCCTGCTGGAGTAAAGTAGTTCATTTGCACGCCCGCAAGACCTGCAGCCGCCATTGACGCTAAAAACCAGCCAGAAATAGCCAACAAGCCCACATTAGCTAATACCGTAATCGTTGCTAAAAATGTACCCAATAGCATAGCTTTATAATGAGGAGCACAAAGCTTTAATAAGCGAATAAAATTATGCATGCGCAACCCCTTGTTTAGCCGTTTTTAGTAAGTTAGCAAATGCACCATTTTGCGCTGCAAGTGTTTCAAAGTGTCCTTGCTCAGCTATTTTCCCATCGTGCATAACAATGATATTGCTGGCATGTTTAACGGTATTTAGTCGATGAGCAATGACTAATACTAAGTTGTTTTTAGCGTATTCATTAATAGCATCTTGAATAAGCAGCTCTGTTTGGCTATCAAGGTGCGCTGTAGGCTCATCAAGCACTAAAACTGGTGCTTGTTTTATGAATGCACGTGCGAGTGCGATGCGTTGCTTTTGTCCGCCAGAAAGCCCTTCCCCTTGCTCACCTATCAGTGTGTTAAAACCATCGGGTAGGGTATTTATAAATTCAAGCACACCAGCTTGCTTTGCTGCATGTTCAAGCTCTTGCTGTGTGGCAGTTGGTTTGGCCAATTTAATGTTGGCAGCAATGGTGTCGTAAAACAGCGTCGCTTTTTGTGGTATCCATGCAATGTTATTTTGCAGGTAAGTAATATCGGTTGTGCTTAAACTCTGATCATTAATAGATAGGTGGTTTATCACCTCAGGGTGAAACCCTAATAAGCAATCAAACAACGTACTTTTACCTGAGCCACTACTGCCCACAACGGCAATTAAGCCTTTATTTGGCAGTGTTAAATTTATATTTTTAATGCCTTCGTTACTATCTGGGTATATAAAATTGAGGTCGGTAATACTTATGGAGTTAATTGCATTTAAAGTTAAATTGTTTTCAGGCGAGCTTGTAGTCACTGACGCATTTTCGTCACTTGGCAGTGGTGCATTTAAAATCGCAACCATATCGGCAGCGGCACTAATGCCTTGTAAACGTGCATGGTAATGGCTACCTAGCTGGCGCAGTGGTAAATAAAATTCAGGCGCTAAAAGTAGCACCACAAAGCCAGTAGCAAAATCAAGAGTGCCAAAAAACAGTCTAAAACCAATAATTACTGCGACTAATGCCACGCTAATGGTGGCTAAAAACTCAAGTGCAAATGATGATAAAAACGCGATTTTTAAAACATCGAGTGTAGCGTGTCTAAAATCATCTGAAATTTTAGCTATTTGTTTAAGCTCGGTACGTGTTGCATTAAATAGCTTGAGTTGAGTTAAACCTTGTACGCGGTCAAAAAAGTAATTGCCCAGTACAGCAAGTTGCTTCCAGCGTTTTTGGTTTAAAGCTTCGGCCTTTGAGCCTACTAAAATCATGAAAAAAGGAATGAGCGGGGCGGTTAATAAAAATATCAGCCCAGCTTTATAATCTGTCGGAAAAATAACAACCAATATTGCCAGCGGAATAAGCGCGCTGTAAGCAGCACCAGGTAGGTATTTAGCATAATAGTCGTGGAGTGCTTCTACGCCATTATGTAGGGTATTTAATGTAGCGCCTTGGCCGTGTTGTTCTATATAGCTTGGGCCAAGTAAGCTGAGCTTATTTAGAAGTGTTTGGCGCATAGCCGATTTTATTTTAAGTGCAGCATATGCACTCAAGCGTTCGCTTAATGCTAAAAACACCGCGCGCAATAAAATAATGCCTGCTAAGGGCCATAATAAATGAGTAACTTGGGCTAAATTATTACCTTCAAACATAACGTTGTGAATAGTTTGCGCAAGTAAATAAGCACCTGCAATCATCAGTAATGCGTTAAAAGTACCCAGTGCAATGCTTAACTTTAACCACACTGCAGCGGGTTTACTTTGACGCTTTAAAAAAGCGCGCAGTGATTGCTGCTGCGCGCGATCTGGTCGGGGGTTAGTCGTCATCTTTTGTGTTGTTAGCATCGTTTAATAAATCGTGCATGGCTTGTTCATCATCAGCAATGCTGTTTTTATTTTGATGAAATTCGTACCACATTACATTTATTACACCTAAGGTACAGGCCAAAAGTACACCTAAAATCCAAGCGAAATACCACATAGTTTAGTCTCCTTAGTAGCTACCGTGAGTGTTGTTTTCAATTTCTTCAACCGTTACTCTGCGCCACATTTTTACATAACACCAGGTGGTGTAAGTTAAAATAAGTGGAACAAAAATACACACTGCAACAAACATTACATTGAGCGTTTTATGGCTCGATACCGCATCCCAAATTGTTAAGCTAATATTTGGATTGTTGCTTGATGGCATAATAAATGGGAACAGTGAAACACCGGCCGTCATAATCACGCCAATTAACATTAAGCTTGTTGAAATAAGTCCAAGTGCTGGTTTGTTCAATTTAGAAAACAATAGCGCACTTAGTGCCATTACAAACGCTAAAATAGGAAAGGTCATAGTCCATGGGCGTTCACTGTAATTGCTAAGCCACGCGCCTTGGGCTGTTGTTACTACTTTAGCTAATGGATCTGCATGACTTTGTGTATCAGGCATAGATACAATTTGGTAACCCGTTAAATTAGCAACCCAAAAACCAGCGCCTGCAAACAGTATAATAAACACAATCAGTGAATAACGACCATATTGCCCTGAGCGATCTGCTACTGCATCAGCTGTACGAAGCTGTAACCACATACCAGCATGAGCAATTAGCATAGTGATACTCACTAAACCAGCAAGCAAACCAAACGGGTTAAGTAAGCCAAAAAATGAACCTTGGTAGCTAACACGCATTAAGTTATCAATATTAAATGGTACGCCTAAAAATAAGTTACCAAATGCAACACCAAAAACTAATGCTGGAATCGCGCTGCCTGCAAGCAGACCCCAATCCCAGTTATTACGCCAACGTTTTGAGTCTACTTTACTGCGGTAATCAAACCCTAGTGGTCTAAAAAATAGAGCAAATAGTACTAGCATCATGGCAAAGTAAAAGCCCGAAAATGCAGCGGCATAAACCATAGGCCACGCTGCAAATAACGCGCCGCCTGCGGTAATAAACCATACTTGGTTACCATCCCAATGCGGGCCAATAGTGTTTATTACCGTACGGCGCTCTGAATCTGTTTTACCAACGAGGCGAAGCAACATAGCAACGCCCATATCCATGCCATCGGTAATAGCAAAGCCAATAAGCAGCACACCAATGATCAACCACCAAAGCATTTTTAATGTTTCATAATCAAAAATCATGACTGCTCTCCTTCAGTTTGATCCGTTTTATTTGGCAATTCAAAATGATATTTACCAGTATGCAGCGAGCTTGGCCCTTGTTTAACAAAACGGATCATCAACCAACCTTCAACAATGGCTAAACCAGTATAGAAAACAATAAATCCAGTTAAGCTAATTAAAATATCGTTTACTGTTAGTGACGACGTGGCTAAAAAGGTCGGCAGTATTTCAGATATAGCCCAAGGTTGACGTCCATACTCAGCAACTATCCAGCCAAATTCAATAGCTATCCACGGTAGTGGAATGCTCAATACGGCAGCCCATAACAACCAGCGTTTTTGCTCAATAACGCGATGTGCGTTATAGTAAAATGCCAATATAAATACACCCAACATGGCTACACCACAGGCAACCATAATCCTAAATGACCAAAACATAGGGCCTACTTTAGGGAAGGAGTCTTTAACGGCTTTTTGAATGTGCTCTTCGGTAGCATCTACAACATCAGGTGTGTAGCGCTTAAGTAGCAAGCCATAACCTAAATCATCTTTTAGGGTATTAAACTTAGCAACATTTTCTGGCGTATCTTCACCGTTTCTGAGTTTTGTAAGGTATTCATAAGCAATCATACCGTTGCGAATACGTACTTCGTGTTGTTTTTCTAGGTCGTTAATACCCGTTACTTGCTCATCAAGTGAACGCGTAGCAATTAACCCAAGTGCGTAAGGTATTTTAACCGCAGCATGTGTTACTTGCTCTTCTGAATCAGGAAAACCAAATGCGGTAAACGCAGCCGGAGCCTCTTCTGTGTGCCATTCAGCTTCAATCGTGGCAAGTTTTACTTTTTGAACTTCACCTACTTCGTAGCCTGATTCGTCACCGAGTAAAATTACACATAAAATTGATGCTAAACCAAAGCCCGATGCGACCGAAAAAGAACGTTTAGCAAACGCTAAATCACGACCTTTTAATATGTACCAACTACTTATGCCCAGTACAAACATAGATGCAGCTACATAACCTGCCGATACGGTATGAATAAACTTAACTTGTGCTACAGGATTAAACACAAGCTCAGCAAAGCTGGTCATTTCCATGCGCATGGTTTGATAGTTAAATTCAGCACCTACTGGGTTTTGCATCCAACCGTTGGCAATCAAAATCCACAGCGCCGACATGTTAGTACCAATGGCCATTAAAAAGGTTGCACCTAAATGTTGGCGTTTAGAGAGTCTGTCCCAGCCTAAAAAGAACATACCTACAAAGGTCGATTCTAAAAAGAATGCCATTAAACCTTCAATAGCCAGGGGAGCCCCAAAAACATCACCTACGTAATGGGAGTAATAAGACCAGTTAGTACCAAACTCAAATTCCATGGTAAGGCCTGTCGCCACACCAATTGCAAAGTTAATACCAAACAATTTTCCCCAAAACTTAGTCATATCACGATAAATTTCGCGACCGGTCATAACATAAACCGATTCCATAATAACTAAAATCCAGGTCATACCTATCGTTAACGGTACGAATAAGAAATGAAAGAGAGCGGTAACAGCAAACTGTAATCGCGATAGATCCACAAAGGTTTCATCTATCATTATTGGCTCCTTGAGAGTGACGGATTAACAGGGCAACATTTAATTGGCAAAGTTAAGGTTTAATGAACTTTCAGTAATTACTGAAAGTTTGTAATAGTATTTACTTTTGTGCAATTTTTGTCAACATACATATTAGTAAAACTTAATATATATTTCCTATGCTACATCAGTATTAAAAACAAACAACATAAAGCCTTAACTTACGTGATAAAAAACCAGTTATTTAAAGCGTTTAACCAAACAGTAAAACACGGTAAACTAACAAGCATGAACGCCTGGTTTACTTGTGAAATAAAATCAAATGAATAAAGATAAAAAACAACTACGAATTGGTATTGTGGCAGGTGAACTGTCGGGCGATATTTTAGGTGAAGGCTTAATTAAAGCCCTTAAAAAACACTTTCCGGACGCCATTTTTGAAGGAATAGCAGGACCTAAAATGCAAGCGCAGGGCTGTACAACACTTTACGATATGGATGAGCTTTCGGTAATGGGGCTTGTTGAGGTGCTAGGGCGTTTGCCGCGTTTGCTTAAAATACGTAAACAACTCGTGCAGCATTTTGTAGATAACCCACCTGATGTATTTATTGGTATTGATGCACCCGATTTTAACTTACGCGTTGAAAAGCCACTTAAAGATGCGGGCATTAAAACAGTACAGTATGTAAGTCCGTCTGTTTGGGCGTGGCGCGAAAAGCGAATTCATACAATAAGTGCAGCGACTAATTTAGTGTTGGCGTTATTACCATTTGAAAAAGAATTTTACGATAAGCACCAAGTGCCATGTACATTTGTGGGTCATACTTTGGCAGACGATATAGCGCTTGAGCACGACGATACTAAAGCACGTGCAGAACTCGGCTTAAGCCTTGATGACAAAGTACTGGCGTTACTTCCTGGTAGCCGAGGCTCAGAAGTTGGTTTACTAAGCGAAACTTACATTAAAACAGCTGCAGAGCTGCAAGCTAAAAACCCCAATCTTAAAATTGTGGTGCCACTGGTTAACGAAAAACGCAAAGCGCAGTTTACTGATATATTAAACGCTACCGCGCCAAACCTTAATGTTAACCTGCTTGATGGACAATCAAAATTAGCGATGCAAGCTGCTGATGCTATTTTATTAGCGTCGGGCACTGCAACACTTGAAGGTATGCTTTATAAAAAGCCAATGGTAGTCGGTTATAAAATAAAGCCGTTGAGCTATTGGATATTTAAAACTTTATTTACGTTTAATATTAAGTATTTTTCGTTGCCTAACTTATTAGCAGACGAAGAGTTAGTGCCTGAGTTTTTACAAAGTGAGTGTAATGTGGCTAATTTAACAAATGCGCTTACTCCTATGCTCAACACTGATAACAAAGAGCTAAAAGCACGCTTTTTAGCTATTCACGAAAAAATTAGATTAAATGCCAGCGAACAAGCAGCCAACGCTGTGGCGGAGTTAATAAATGCAAATTGATAGACCTAATGTATCCTTAATTGCCGGTGTAGATGAAGTAGGGCGCGGCCCGCTTGTTGGTGATGTAGTTACTGCCGCCGTCATTTTAGATCCCACTAAACCAATAGCTGGCTTAGCGGATTCTAAAAAATTAACAGATAAAAAACGCCAAGCGCTTGCGATTGAAATAAAAGAAAAAGCATTGTGTTATGCCTATGGGCGCTGCAATCCAACAGAAATTGATGAGTTAAATATTCTGCACGCGACTATGCTTGCCATGACCCGTGCAGTAGAGGCATTAAGTACGCAACCTGAATTTGTATTTATAGATGGTAATCGTTTGCCAAAACTCACTATGCCAGCGCAAGCTATTGTTAAAGGCGATAGCTTAGTGGCCGAAATTTCAGCGGCGTCTATTTTAGCTAAAGTAGCACGCGATGACGAAATGATTGAGCTTGATAAACGCCACCCTGAATATGGCTTTGCAGGGCACAAAGGGTATCCAACAAAAGCACATTTTGCAGCGCTTGAGCAGTACGGCGCGATTGATGAACATCGTAAAAGCTTTAAACCTGTGCAGCGTGTATTGGCGCAAGCCAATGGTGAGGGTTAAGCATGGCTGCTCCTGATTTTGTTCATTTAAGAGTTCATTCAGATTTTTCGATGGTTGACGGCCTTGCTAAAACAAAGCCAATAGTTGCTAAAGCGCAAGAGCTGCAAATGCCCGCTATTGCGATTACCGATCAAATGAACTTTTGTGGCTTAGTGCGCTTTTATGGCGCAACACATAACGCCGGTATTAAGCCTATTGTGGGTGCTGACTTTTGGGTTCGTAGCCCAGAATTTCCTGACGAGCCAAGCCGCTTAACCATATTAGCCAAAGACAACGACGGCTATAAAAATATTACCTTATTAATATCTAAAGCGTATCAGCGTGGGCATGTGTTTCATCGCCCCGTTATTGACCGAGAATGGCTGGTGGAACATAAAACGGGCTTAATTATTCTCTCGGGCGCTAAAGATGGTGACTTAGGTAAAGCGTTACTAAAAAATAACCCGAGTGTTATTGAGTCGGTTGTTAGTTTTTACAAGCAGCATTTTAGCGACAACTACTACCTTGAGCTTGTTCGCACTAATCGACCGCTTGAAGAAGACTACTTACACATGGCGGTAGAGCTTGCTACCAAAGAGCAGTTACCTGTTGTAGCAACCAACGAAGTAGTGTTTTTAAAGCCTGAAAACTTTGAAGCGCACGAAATTCGCGTTGCTATTTTTGACGGCTACACGCTTGACGATAAACGCAGACCTAAACGGTTCTCTGAAGAACAATACCTAAAAACATCAGAGCAAATGGCTGAGCTGTTTAGCGACATTCCAGAAGCCCTACAAAACACAGTAGAAATAGCTAAACGTTGTAATGTAACGGTTCAGCTAGGGACTTACTTTTTACCTGATTACCCAACTGGCTCACTCAAGATTGATGAGTTTTTAGTTAAAGTATCAGAAGACGGTCTTGAAGAGCGATTACAGTTTTTATTCCCCGACGAAGAAGAGCGAAAAGTAAAACGTGTTGAATACGATGAGCGACTTGATATAGAGCTTGGCGTAATTAACCAAATGGGATTCCCAGGTTACTTCTTAATCGTAATGGAGTTTATTCAGTGGAGTAAAGATAACAATATTCCGGTTGGGCCTGGTCGTGGTTCAGGTGCGGGTTCGTTAGTTGCGTACGCACTTAAAATTACCGATTTGGACCCACTTGAATTCGACTTGCTTTTTGAGCGGTTTTTGAATCCAGAACGTGTATCAATGCCCGATTTCGACGTCGATTTTTGTATGGATAGACGAGACGAAGTAATTGATCACGTGTCGGCTTTGTATGGGCGTAATGCGGTATCGCAAATTATTACCTTTGGCACCATGGCTGCAAAAGCGGTAATACGCGATGTAGGGCGAGTGCTTGGGCACCCTTACGGGTTTGTTGATCGTATTTCTAAAATGATTCCAGGCGATCCTGGGATGACACTTGCCAAAGCGTTTGATATAGAACCGCGCTTGCAAGAAGCCTACGATGGCGATAACGAAGTAAAAGACTTAATCGACATGTGTCGCATCCTAGAAGGGTGTACACGTAACGCCGGTAAACATGCGGGTGGCGTAGTAATATCGCCAACCACTATTACCGACTTTGCCGCGCTTTATTGCGATGACGAAGGTAAGTTTCCGGTCACGCAATTTGATAAAAACGACGTAGAAACTGCAGGCTTAGTTAAGTTCGATTTCTTGGGTTTACGTACACTGACTATATTGCAGTGGGCGGTCGAAATGACCAACGTGCGCATGGAGCGCCAAGGTAAAGACCTCGTTGATATAAATACCATCCCACTGGATGATAAAAAAAGTATTGAATTATTACTTCGCGCTGAAACGACTGCTGTATTCCAGCTAGAGTCGCGCGGTATGAAAGACTTAGTACGCAGACTTAAGCCCGACTGCTTTGAAGATATGATTGCACTAGTGGCCTTGTTTCGACCAGGTCCGCTGCAATCAGGCATGGTAGATAACTTTATCGACCGAAAACTGGGCCGCGAAGAAATCTCATACCCAGATGCGCAGTATCAGCACGAAAGCTTAAAACCAATACTTGATCCAACGTACGGCATTATCTTGTATCAAGAACAAGTAATGCAAATTGCGCAAGTACTAGCAGGTTACACGCTAGGTGGCGCCGACATGCTGCGTCGTGCAATGGGTAAGAAAAAACCCGAAGAAATGGCAAAGCAGCGTTCAACGTTTGAAGATGGCGCAAGAAATAACGGCATTGACGGCGAACTCGCAATAAAAATCTTCGACTTGGTAGAAAAGTTCGCAGGTTACGGTTTTAATAAATCTCACTCGGCGGCGTATGCACTTGTTTCGTATCAAACGCTGTGGATGAAAACGCATCATCCTGCAGAGTTTATGGCTGCGGTAATGTCGGCTGATATGGATAACACCGACAAAATCGTTATTTTGGTGGATGAATGTGAAAACATGAAGCTCACCTTATTGCCGCCAGATGTGAATGCAGGTGAGTTTAAGTTTACAGTAAACTTGCAAGGCGAGATTGTTTACGGCATTGGCGCGATAAAAGGCGTAGGTGAAGCACCGGTTGATGCAATATTAGAAGCGCGTGCAAAAGGGGGCCCATTTAAAGATTTATTTGATTTTTGTGCCCGAGTTGATTTAAAACGCTTAAATAAACGCGTGACCGAAAAATTAATTTATTCAGGTGCACTCGATAATTTAGGGCCAGAAAAAACCCAAGCTGGCCGTGCTACATTACTAGCAAGTTTAAAAAGTGCAATGCGGGCAGCCGACCAACACAACAAAGCTGAGCTATTAGGGCAAAGTGATTTATTTGGTTTATTAGCCACTGAGCCTGATGAAGTAGAACAAGCCTTTATTAAAGCCACAGGCCTAACTGATAACGAATGGTTAGATGGTGAAAAAGAAACCCTAGGCCTTTATTTAACTGGGCATCCGATAAATCAGTACCGCCGTGAGCTTAGGCATTATACCAGCGGGAAAATAGTTGATTTACAGCCAACGAACCGCGATGTATTTGCAACAGCCGCAGGTTTGGTGATTGCTTCTAGGGTATTAATTAACAAAAAAGGAAATCGTTGGGCCTTAGTAACTTTAGATGACAAGAGTGCACGGATTGATGTACGCTTGTATTCAGACGAGTTTGAAAAGTACCAAGATATGCTCCAAGTTAACAATATCTTGGTAATATCTGGACAGGTCAGCTTTGATAACTTCTCCGGTGGTATTACAATGACCGCCAGAGAAATAAACACCATTGCTCAAGCGCGTGAAAAGCGTATTAAAGCGATTAAAATGACGCTGAACATGGTGCAAGTCGAGGCAGGTTTCTTCGATAAATTACAAAAAGTACTCGAACCCTATAAAATGGGAACGTGTCCGATCAAGGTTTATTACCAACGTCCAGATGCGTTGGCGCAATTAACTCTTGGGATCGAATGGTGTGTTACGCCAAGTGACGACTTAATTCATAAGTTATCACTAATGGCTGCGCAAGATGTAGAACTAGAATTTAACTGATTAGGTAGTTTAGAGCATGAGCCTCAATTATCTTGATTTTGAGCTTCCAATTGCAGAATTAGAAGCAAAAATTGAAGAATTACAAAATATAAGCCGCGCTGGCGAATTAGACCTTGAGTTAGAAGAGGAAGTCAGCAAATTAAAAGAAAAAAGTGCCAAACAAAAACAGGAGATTTTTTCTAATTTAGGCGCTTGGCAAGTATCACAGTTAGCACGTCATCCGTTGCGTCCTTACACTCGAGATTATATCGAGCGCATTTTCACGGAATTTGACGAGTTTGCTGGCGATCGTACTTTTGCTAACGATCCGGCTATTTTAGGAGGCGTTGCGCGTTTAGATGGCGAACCAGTAATGGTTATTGGCCAACAAAAAGGCCGTGACACTGCTGAAAAAATTAAACGCAACTTTGGTATGCCAAAGCCAGAAGGTTACCGTAAAGCTTTACGCTTAATGGAAATGGCTGAGCGTTTTAAAATGCCAATCATGACCTTTATCGACACGCCGGGTGCATACCCAGGTGTTGGCGCTGAAGAACGTGGTCAATCTGAAGCAATCGCGCGTAACTTAAAAGTAATGGCGACACTTAAAGTGCCGACAATATGTACGGTTATTGGTGAAGGCGGTTCAGGTGGTGCATTAGCGATTGGTGTTGGCGACAGAGTTAACATGTTGCAATACAGCACTTACTCTGTAATTTCGCCTGAAGGTTGTGCGTCTATTCTTTGGAAAAGCGCCGACAAAGCACCACTTGCAGCAGAAGCAATGGGTGTAACCGCAGAGCGAGTTAAAGAACTAGATTTAATCAGTAACTTAATTGATGAACCTCTAGGTGGCGCGCACCGCAATTACGATGCTATGGCACGTAACTTAAAAGTTCGCCTTAAACGTGACTTAGCAGACCTACAAGCGCTTACGCTTGAAGAAATGCTTGATCAACGTTACAAACGTTTAATGTCGTTTGGTTATTGCTAAACACATTAAATGTTAAAAAAAGCCGCTTATGCGGCTTTTTTGCTTTAAAATGTTCAGAGTTTTTATATAAAAGTGCGCCCATATGCATACATCAGCAATTTATCAGCAATTAAAAAAATCATTAAATAGCTATATTGAGCAAGGTAACACTGCTTTTACAGTGGCGCTTTCTGGTGGCGTTGATTCTGTGGTGTTGTTGCATTTAATGCGCACTTTAAAAGTAGATAACCCTGCAATTAATGTATCGGCTATTTATGTCCACCATGGCTTGAGCCAGTATGCTGATGACTGGCAACACTTTTGCAAAAACGTATGCATTGAGCTTAATGTGCCTTTTGAAGCTGCGAAAGTTGTAATTGAGCAGCAGTCGCGCACAAGTCTTGAAGCCCAAGCACGCGACGCCCGTTATAAAGCACTTGATGAACTAAGCCCACAAGGCAGCATTATTTTACTGGGCCAACACTTAAACGATCAAGTAGAAACGTTTTTATTGCGCTTAAAGCGTGGCTCAGGTTTAAAAGGGCTTGGTTCTATGTATAAAGAGCGCTTTCTGCAAAGTGGGCGTATATGTTTTAGACCATTACTAAATGTAGCTCGCAGCGATATAGAAGCGTTTGCAACGCAGTTTAGTATTAGCCACATAACCGATGACTCTAATACAGATGAAAGTTTTGATCGTAACTTTTTACGCTCAAAAATAGTACCTGTGTTAGCTGAGCGCTTTAATGGGTTTGAACAATGCACTGCACGAAGTATTGAGCTACTACAGCAGCAACAAACATTACTTGATGAATATACTCAGCTTGATTTAAATAAGTGTATTAACGAGCATCAAGCACTTTGCATTGGCCAGATAAGCGAATACAGCGCAGCGCGCATTGCAAATATAGTACGTGCGTGGCTTGCATTATTTACACAAGTGATGCCATCGCAAAAGCAGCTCGAGCAAATTATTAATCAAGCAATGTGCGCAAAAAACGATGCACAAATGCGTATTGATTTGCTCGATGGGCAAATACGTCGTCATCAAGGTTATTTGTATTTTGTAACACCAAGTGAAGTATTAACAGATATTGAGCTGGATCATTCACAGCTAAAACTGGCAGACGGGCGCTTATTAATTAAAAGCACCGGTTTTGGAGTAAGACCTCCACACGCTAATGAGCAAGTAATTGTTCGCTTTAATTGCAATAGCGCACGCATTAAACCACTTAAAAAGCCTGGTAGTAATACAGTTAAGCATTGGTTTAAAGATGCAAAAATAGCGCCCTGGCTTCGCGCCAGTGTGCCGCTTATTTTTTATAATGATGAATTAGTTCAAGTGGTTGGTTATTTTATAAGTGCTAAACATATTGATGAAAATGGTATTTTTTGGGAGTGTAAATAAATGAGTAAACAGCCGCATGTTGGTTTGTCGTTAGTTACTAAAGCGCCAGTGGGTATGCTAATAACGGCCGTTATAGCTATTATTGCTAATATTTTACTTGAGCTAAATATAGTTACGCTAGGTTATGCAGTTGCGGGTGGAATTGTATCTGCAGTGCTTTTATTAGCTTATTGGTTAGGTAAAGGTGGATTGTTTTTTATTTTAGGCGTGAGCCTGCCACTGCTTTTAGTATTATTTACACCGCTTGCTACTATTACCGCATTACTTAATTTAATTAGCGGATTCTTTTTTGGTTTTTGTGCCGCGTTGTTTATTTATAAATTGGTAAGTGCAAAGCCTAGCGGGGGAAGCTAGGCTTTTTATTTAATGCAGTTAAGTAAAAACTAATATGCTTTTGCGCAGTTTCTACCAGATGCCTTTGCTTTGTATAAGCCTTTATCGGCGCGAGCAAATATTTCAGTTTCGCTGTCTTGGCTGTTAGCTAAAGTAAAACCAATACTGGTTGTTACTTTATACTTAGACATTAGGGGCGATTTTCTTACTAAGCACATTATCCGCTCAGCAATCACTTTATTCGTTGTAAACTCAGGGTCTTCAATAAGTAAAGCAAACTCATCACCACCAAATCTAAATACCGAATCAGTGCCGCGTATGCTGCTACACAGTACTTTTGAAAACTCTTTAAGTGTATCGTCACCAATTTTATGGCCAAAGTTGTCGTTAACTTGTTTAAAATTATCTAAATCAAGCAGCATTAAACTAAATGGACGCTGGTAACGACGGCAGTTTTCAAGTTTTTGCAGTAAAAAGTCATTAAACTGACTACGGTTATTTAAGCCGGTTAACGCATCTTTTGTGGCAAGCTTTAGTACTCGGCTATACATCATTGCATTACGAAGTGGATAAACCAGCGCAGTATGCAAAGTATGTAGCTTTTTCTCAATGGCTTGACCAAGTGGGAATTTACTAAAATAAATTAGCTGCCCTAAATGTTCTTTACCAATCGCCAAATCAAAAATATAGGGTGTACTATTTGTATCACTCTGTGATGTTTGCGTAGTTCCCAGTGTTGACTGAAACTGTAAACCAGAGAAATTTAACAATTGTTTTGTAAATTTTGCGTATATAGCTAAAACATCCTCAATCACTAAGCTAGTTTGTAGCTCTGTAACGAGTTTATGTGTTTCTGTTATTTCATTTGTTGGCGAATGTTCAGCCGAAAACGGCAAAAAATCACCGCGACCAGACACACGCTGCGTCAAAATATGGACGTTTTCCATTAAATTCTCCCCCGAGGGTGTTACTTTGCAATTACTAAGCGATTTTTGTGCCATATTTTAAAACTGGCTGAAAAACAGAAGGTTGCTATATTTAAAGTAAGTCCCTTGGTTTAATTGACGCGTGAGGCCGAATTTGCAGAGTATTAACGTTCAAATTTTTGGCTTGCTAGTGGCTGCAGTTCTTTTTGTGTGGTTTTTTAAACGCATTGGCTTGCCGCCTATTTTGGCGTACCTAGCAACGGGGGTTTTAGCCGGTAGTCATGGTATTGGTTGGTTAGCGCAATCTCATGAAATAGAGTTTGTAGCAGAGCTTGGGATTGTGTTTTTGTTATTTAGTTTGGGGTTAGAATTTTCTATTTCGCGACTAATGGCAATGCGAAGCCTAGTATTTGGGCTGGGCTCGTTACAAGTAGGTATAACCAGCTTACTCTTCATTATTATTTTATATTGTTTAGACTTTTCCCTACTCACCAGTTTTACCATTGGTACAATTATGGCGCTTTCTTCTACGGCTGTAGTGGTTAAGCTATTAAAAGAAACGGGTGAGCTTAATCAGCGCCGTGGGCAATTGGCCGTTGGTGTACTGCTTTTTCAAGATATTGCTGTTGTTCCTCTATTAATAATACTTCCTTTATTTGCATCAAGCGACTCTCAAAGTATTGGTTGGGCTTTAGCGTTTGCCCTAAGTAAGGGCGCATTTGTATGCGTGCTTCTTTGGGCAATTGGTAAATGGGTATTGCCCATTGTGTTTAAAGAAATAGCGCAAGTACGAACCGATGAGTTGTTTGTGCTTACCACTATATTAGTAGCCTTATTTGCGGGCTTTTTAACGTATATGTTTGGCTTGTCTATGGCATTGGGCGCTTTTTTAGCGGGAATGATGTTAGGTGAGAGCCATTACAGGCATCAGTTAGAGGCCGATATACGTCCATTTCGCGATATTTTAATGGGGCTGTTTTTTGTAACTGTGGGTATGCAGTTGGATATTTTATTTGTACTGGCGCATATAGTAATAATTATTGGCGCATTGCTTGGGTTACTCGTATTAAAAATTACAGTAGTAACACTTAGTGCGCGGCTAATGCATGAGCGAAACCAAGACTCGCTCGCCTGTGGCATTATGCTGTGGCAAATGGGGGAGTTTGGTTTTGTACTTATCGCACTTGCTGGCCAGCATCAGCTACTAAACTCAGAGCAAGCTTCATTTTTAATTGCCCTTGGTGTGTTATCAATGGCATTTACACCATTTTTGATTGATAAAACGCCATTTATTTTAAAGCGTTTGGGTATACTCGATCGCCCTAGTTTAGCGCTGGAGAGTGAGCCACAAAGTAGTACACTTTATAGCGACCATGTTGTTATTTGTGGTTTTTCGCGAGTTGGGCAAACTATAGCGCGTTTTTTAAAGCCCGAAGCAATAGACTACGTTGCCATTGAAAGTAACCCAATTTTAGTACAAGAAGGCAAAGCGGCAGGTGAGCCTGTTATATTTGGCTATGTTAAACAAAAAGATATTTTAAAGTGCGCAGGAGTAGAGCGAGCTCGCTTGGTTATTATTACTTTTACAGAGCTTGATCACGCACAAGTTGTTATTGATGCCATAAAACAAATAGCGCCCAACGTTAAAATACTTATTCGTACTCGTGACGATAGCCAGTTAGATTATTTAAAAGGGCTAGGCGTAACCGAAGTAGTGCCAGAGTCGTTAGAGGCGAGCTTAATGCTCGTGTCGCATGTGTTGTCTATGTCGGGCGTACCGATGACGCGTATTGTGCGTAGAGTAAGTAAAGAACGTCGTAATCGTTATCCGTTAATGCAAAGCTTTTATGCAGGGTATTTTAAAGATAGCGAAGATGCCTCAAGTGAACGATTAGAATACTTACATGTTGTAGCACTACCTCAGCAAGCTTATGCCGTGGGTAAAACAATTGAAGATCTTAATTTAGAAAAGCGGCGAGTGCTCGTAAAAGCACTGCGCAGAGAAGGAGCCGAAATAGATACGCCATCAGCGCAAACAACATTATTGGCTAATGACGTTTTAGTATTACAAGGTAAACCAAGGCGTGTTGAGCGGGTAGAGCACTACCTGCTCGACGGAATCGAATAGTTACTTAGATTAATCTAACTCTAAAAATTCACGCATCTTAGGCAGCTGCGCCATACCATCTTCATAGCCAATTTGCATTAAATGCTGGGTGTAGCGTTTTTCAAACAATAGGTAACTGGTTAAGCTCGATTGCGAATGCTTTTTTACACCTATGGTACGTAGCAATACTTTAATGGCCCATGGCATATCGTCGTAATACTGCGCTGCAATGGCATTAAAGTTTTGCGAAGGGTTAATGACAAAGGTATCTATTTGTTTAAGTTCTTGATGTTTGTCGCGAGCGGGTAATAGCCCTAATGTTCGGTTAACACGAGCCAAACGCTCTAAATCCGATTGCATAGTGTCGGTAAATACACTGTCGAGTAAATGCCCTGCAACAGCAGATAGACCCGGATAATGTGGCGAGTAACCCGGTGGGTGTAATTCTTTGGGTTGGTCGACCCCAATAATAAATATTTTTTCAGCGCCTAAATGAATCGACGGACTCAGCGGAGAAAGTTGATGTATAGAGCCATCCCCAAAGTAATGGTTATAAATATTTACACTTGGAAACACCATAGGGATAGCACTCGATGCCATTAAGTGCTCAACATTAATACGAGTTGCACGGCCTTCGCGTTTAGCACGCTGCCATGATGTTTGCGTATTAGATTGAAAAAATGCAACAGAGTCGCCCGTGGTATAACTAGAAGCCGTAATAGACAGCGCATCTAAATAATTACGATGTAAATTGCGCTCAATGCGGTGTAAATCTAAAATTTCGTTTAATAAACCGCGCAGAGGGCGGTTGTTTAGCAAGCTCGCTGGTGGATGGTTAATATGTTCTGACTGAAAGCTCGTTAAAATATTACGCGCAATATGACCAAATACGCTTAAAAAATCACTTTTATAGACCATAGAGGTTGAAAAGTTTTTCCAAACTGATTCAAGCTTTCGTACAGCCAAATGCGCACAGGAGGCGTAACATGCTAACGCAGCTGAGTTAATAGCCCCAGCAGAGGTGCCATTTATTACTCTAAATGGCAATGGAGCGGTACGAGGCATACTATGAGCTAGCGCTTTAAGAACACCCACTTGATAAGCAGCACGTGCGCCACCACCTGTGAGTAATAAGGCAATTTTAGGTTTTTGTGGATCAACTTGCTTGATTTTCATATTGGTGGTTAAACTGTTCTACGTCTTTACTTTATTTATTAACTGTAAGTCTTTAAGCTAGAAGAATCAAAGGATAACTGCCCTAATACTTATTACATTGTTTAATCACCCAATTTAGTACGTAGCTTACTTTGCTATAATTGCCGTATTATAAAATGTAATAGTATTTGTGTAAGAATGAATTTAATCCACTTAGCGTACTCTAAGTGATATCGCATTTTAATTTTTATGGAGTTCGTATGTCAGATAAACCAGAAGCATCAGATGTTCAAAAACGTCCACCTAATAACAATATTCTTTTCGCCGTTATTATTTTAATAGTCGTAGCATGTGCGGCCGCCTTCGTATTGCTAACACCCAGTGACGAGCAAGCAACACGCACTGAGGTAGAGCCCACAGTTAAAGAACAACCTATGATGGAGCTTAAACCCGAGAACGACCCCGTGGTAGATGCGCCGTCTGTAAATCCAGAAAAGCCAGCAGAGCTTGAAGTACCAGCACAAAGTCCAAGTGAGCCTGTGCCAGAAGTAGAGCCACTACCAACGCTTAACGAAAGTGATGCAGTTGTTGTTGCTAAAATGGACGAGTACCTAAGCGACTCAGTAATGAGCTTAATGGTGACCGACGATGTTATTCGTCGTGGTGTGGTATATGTAGATAACTTAGCAAAAGGAAAAATAGCTAAAAAACACATGCCTGTTGTACAGCCAGAAGAAAAATTTAGCGTGAATGAAGGTGATATCTTAACGATTAACCCTAACAGCTACGAGCGTTATACACCGTATGTGAAAATATTTACCAGTATGAGTGCAGCGCAAGCCGTTCGCATGTACGAAGAGTACAAGCCACTTATTAATAATGCATACAGTGAAATTGGTTACGGCGATGACGAGTTTAATCAAACGCTAACCGATGCAATCGATTTATTACTTGATACGCCAGAGCCTGAAGGTGACTTGCCGTTACTTCGTGATTCAGTAACGTATCAGTATGCGTTTTCGGAGTGGGAGCAATTACCAGATGCACAAAAACAGCTTTTACGTATGGGTCCAGAAAACATGAAAAAAGTAAAAGCAGCATTACGTAATATAAAAGCGCAGTTAGAGAACAATTAATACGCACTAAAATAGCTAAATACGCCGCGATTGTATATGAAGTATGCAATCGCACTTTCTTTTTAGATTATCCCTTGAATAACAGAGCAAAAGTAGAGATAATCCCTCCCGCGCCAACCAAGGCCCTCAATGGTAGTCTTATTGGTCCTCTCGCAACACTAGCAGGCGAACCTGGTCAGGCCCGGAAGGGAGCAGCCACAGTTTGTGACGTGTGTGCCGAGATGTGGCTGGTAAGACTGCCACCCAAATTCCTCATTTGGGTGTTTGAACTAATAAACTTAATTCCTCAAAAATAATTCCTCTAATTAAATAATACTATTTATTTATAGATTACTTTATAAATTACGTTATAGATTGTTATGTCATTTTTGTTAAAAATATTACTAATAACTACATGATAGTATTAATTAAAAGTAAATTAACCTCCCTTTTAAACATGTTGCTCATCCTCGATTCGTAAATACGACTTAAGTCTAGATTGTGTAGTACGAAGTTAGGATTAGAATAATGTCAAATTTAGAGAGGAGCTCAGTATGCACTTGGAACGTATTCGCAATAGTAACCTGCATGACAAGGTGATGCCGGCAGAACAAGCAAGCCAATTTATTAAAGATGGAATGACTGTAGGGATGAGTGGTTTCACTCGCGCCGGAGAAGCTAAAGCAGTACCCAGAGCATTAATTGAGCAAGTCAAAAAAAATCCAATCAAAATAAATTTAATGACGGGTGCGTCATTAGGTAATGATCTCGACAAGCTATTAACAGAAGCGGGCATTTTAGCGCGTCGTATGCCTTTTCAAGTAGATAGCACTTTACGTAAAGCGATTAATAACGGTGAAGTAATGTTTATTGATCAGCATTTATCTGAAACAGTTGAGCATCTACGAAATCATCAATTAACCATGCCTGATGTAGCTGTTATTGAAGCCGTTGCCATTACCGAAGAAGGGCATATTGTGCCAACTACATCGGTTGGTAACTCAGCAAGCTTTGCTATTTTTGCCAAAGAAGTCATTGTTGAAATTAATATGCTGCATAACCCGAATCTTGAAGGTTTGCACGATATATACATTCCATCTTATCGTCCTACTCGTCAACCAATGCCGTTAGTTAAAGTAGATGATAGAATTGGTAGTACTGCTATTCCTATCGATCCTGCAAAAATTGTTGGTATTGTTTTTACTAACCAAAGCGATTCGTTTTCTACCGTTACCGACCCTGATGAAGACACCGCCGCTATTGCGCGCCATTTAGTTAACTTTTTTAAAGACGAAGTGGCTCAAAATAAATTGCCAGCTAATTTAGGACCGCTACAAGCAGGCATTGGTAATATTGCAAATGCTGTAATGATGGGATTACTCGACTCTGACTTTAAAGACTTAACAATGTACTCTGAAGTACTACAAGATTCGACATTTGACCTAATTGACGCAGGTAAGCTTAGTTTTGCATCGGGCAGCTCAATTGTGTTGTCTGAGCGTTGTAACGCGCAAGTATTTAATAACTTAGAGCAATACAAAGACAAGCTAGTGTTACGCCCTCAAGAAATTTCGAACCATCCTGAAATAGTGCGCCGTTTAGGAATTATTGCAATTAATACTGCGCTTGAGTTTGATATGTATGGCAACGTAAATTCAACACATGTTTGTGGCACACGGATGATGAATGGTATTGGTGGCTCTGGTGATTTTGCTCGCAATGCTCATTTAGCAATATTTGTGACTAAATCGATTGCTAAAGATGGGGCTATTTCAAGCGTAGTGCCTATGGCGAGTCATGTTGATCATAACGAACACGATGTTGATATTTTAGTAACCGAGCAAGGCTTAGCTGATTTACGCGGTTTAGCGCCGCGTGAGCGAGCGATACAAGTCATTAAGCACTGTGTGCACCCAGATTATCGTGACGATATGTTAGATTACTACAATCGTGCATGTGAGCGTGGCGGGCATACCCCTCATTTACTAGAAGAAGCATTTAGTTGGCATATTCGCCTTGAACAACAAGGCAGCATGAAAAAAGTATCTGCAGCAGATGCTCCAGTGCAACTGTCTGCATAAGCATTTTGGTTTATTAAAATTGAATTAGTTAGTTTTATACTTACTTTTGAACCGCACTAGTGTCAGCTCAATCAGCTTTGATTAGTGCGGTTTGATAAAAACTTAAAGCCCAAAATAATTTTATACCTACTCTTTGCATACCTTTCTTAATCACCTTCATTACTGTTATTTTATTCACTTAGGTTTAAGTGCTACTACCATTATTAAGTGTGTAATGTGCTTATTAAAAATACAGGTACTAAATGGCATTTTATAGAGGATTAGAAGAGCGACCTTACAGTAAAACCAGTTAAGGGCTTGGTTTATATTTTGCCTGAAGGTTTTGAGTCTGATTTAGCATATTGAATAAATACGTGCGTTAACTTTGTAGAACCTTTGCTGCCCAAACCTTTTAAAAAACGACCCGCACTTAAGTAAATTAGCGAAGTATCACCTTAATTAAAATAAGCAATGCAATCAAATTACTGGCGCTATGAGTATGAATACCGCATAATTGAGCGACTGCTCACTTATGCGTTTTTTACTTATGTATGATTCATACTGTTTCAAAAGACGCTTTAAATTTTTTAGTAAATAAAAGAGAGAATGTAATGATTAAAGTAAGCGTATTATACCCAAATAATGAAAGTGCTACTTTCGATATGGACTACTACTGTAAAACACATTTACCACTAGTTGCAGAGTTAGTTGGTAAAGCGCTTATATCAAGTAGTGCAGATGCAGGTTTAGCTGGTGGCGCACCGGGCGAAGCGCCAACTTATATTGCTATGGGGCATTTAGTGTTTGAATCGGTAGAATCTTTTCAGCAAGCCTTTGCACCTCATCAAGAGGCAATAGCCGCTGATTTAGTTAATTTTACTAACGTGTCTCCAGTAATTCAAATTAGCAATATTGCTGGGTAAATTACACGCTAAAACTAATTTAAGAATTACTTAATAACCCCTACTGTATTTAATACAGTAGGGGTTTTATTTTAACTGCAATAAAAGGGCTAGCGCTCTGTTTTAAGTAAAATTAGTTCTAATATTTAGATGTATTAAACCCGCTCCTGTGTTGATTATGAAAATGATAAGAGTTATCATTTAGCTTGTTGGCTATCTACACTTCTCCCAGGAATTATCATGTTTAACCCTAATTATTTGGCATTAAGTATTGCTGCGTCTTTATCTGCTTTTTCTAATATGGCATTTGCAGAGCAAAATAACGATATTGAAAAAATAGAAGTAACTGGCCGTGCCCAGCAATTTTACCTAGAAACCGAAAGTAAAATTGGTACTAAAACTAATTTAGATCTTATTAAGCTTCCGCAATCGGCTCAGGTGTTAACAGAGCAACTTATAATTGACCAAGCAGCTCGTGACATTACCGATTTGTACCGATCTATTGCGGGAGTGAGCGAATATAGCTACTCAGGCGTAACTTTTCGTGGTTTTAGAGATGACGCAAATGTATTTTACGATGGTGTGCGCGGCGACCCGTACTCAGGCTTTGGTGTACCGCAGTTATTTAATGTTGAACGTGTTGAAGTATTAAAAGGCCCAGCCTCAGCTTTATATGGCGGTGGCGAACCTGGTGGAATGATTAATTACGTAACCAAAAAACCAAGCTACCTAGAAAAGCGCGAATTAAAGCTCACCTTAGGTAACTACAACACGCGTGGCGCATCACTCGATATGACCGGTGGTTTAAGCGATACGATGGCTTATAGATTGGGTGGTTTTTATGAGGAGCAAGACAGCTTTCGTAACAACGCCGATTCAGCTAATACGGAGCTAACAGGCGGATTGTTATTTGATTTGAGTGATTCAACAACGCTTACAACAAGTGTTGATTACATAAAACAAGACTTAGGTGGCAATCGCTTACGTGGAGTACCGGTAGATGATAACGGCAACTTTCTGGTAGACCCTTCGTATAACGCGAACGAATCATTTGACTATCAAGATATGGAAGCTTTGGTGCTTCAAGCTGAGTTAAATCATAGTTTTTCTGATGATTTCTCTGTTAGCACTACTGTGCGATACCTTGATAATGAGCGCGACCAAGCGTATCACGAGTCGCAAAATTGGGTTGACGTAAATGGTGATGGCGTTGCTAATATAGATGATGAAACTATAAGACGAGAATACCGCAAACAGTTTCGAGCAAACGAAGAAATAAGCTTAACAACTGATTTTGTATATAACATTGAGCAAGGTAATTTAGAGCATCAATTTTTATTTGGTGGCGATTACCATGTGGTAGAAACGCAGTACGATTACTTGCGTGCCCGATATGAGGCTGATGGTGTAGCAAACTTAAATATTTATACACTTAATTACGGTGAAACAGACCCTAGCACCTATAACTTAACCGATTTAGATCGTGATGGTGTAGATACCGATCGCTTTGGTGTATACGCTCAAGATGTTATAAGTATTGGCGAACAATGGACCGTAATTGCAGGCTTACGCTACGATTACTTTAAAGAATTAAATAAGGAAACAGGCTTTAGCTATTCTGATAACGGTGTTACACCTCGCGTTGCAGTAACGTACCAGCCAATAGAAAACACCTCTGTTTACATAAACTACTCTGAAAGCTTTAATCCTACATCGTCGGGCGATCAGGAAGATGTGGTAGGCGAGGGCAACTTAGACCCAGAAACAGGTAAGCAAACCGAGCTGGGTATGAAAAACCGATGGTTTGACGGCAAAATAATGAGTACATTTGCTGTTTATCAAATTAATAAAGAAAACGTGGTAATGAGCAACCCTGACGATACGGGCGCGGGTGATGGTATTGCCGCACTTTTAAATATAGGTGAAGTAGAAAGCCGTGGATTTGAAACAACTTTAGTAGGTGATTTATCCGAGCACTGGACAATAACGGCTAACTACGCATACAACGATACGCAAGTAGTAGATGGCGTAACGGGTGATACGCTTTCAGATACATTTGGTGATGGCTCGCGCTTTGCTAATGCGCCGCGCCATCAGGCGGGTTTATGGTCACGCTTTGGGCTCGATTCGATTAATTCCTCTATTGCGTTTGGCGCTAATTATGTGAGTGAGCAAGTAAGCTCCGATGGTCAAAAAGTAAAACCGTTTACCGTATTTGATATGAGCTGGACGAGTCGCTTTGATGACGTATTACTAAGTGTAAATATTAACAACCTGTTTGATAAGGAATATGCTGTAAGCGGATTTAGCCAGCGTAACGGTCACTTTCCGGGTAGCCCGCGAGAAATTGTTGGGCAAATAACCTACAAGTTTTAATACTTATTAGCGCGAGAGTCTCTCGCGCTTTGTTTTAAGTATCGCCTTGCCCCTTTTTATCACTATTAAATTTAGCGGATTCTTGTGTAGTGTTAATAGCCGTAATAGGGAAGGGAATTACAATGCCTTCTTTTTTATAGCGTTTATGCAGGGCTTTTATAAAAGCAGATTTAACCCAAAAGCGATTAAAGTATTCTTTTGCGCGCAGCATAACCGTAAAGTTAATACTTGATCTGTCAAAGGTATGAAAAACCACAAAGGTATTGTAATCATCAACGCCCCATTCGTGTGAAATAAGTATTTCACGAGCCACTTCAAGTGTTACTTGTTCAACAAATTCTAAATCAGAATCGTAATGCACGCTTATATCTACAGGGACGCTTAGCTCTCTTTCAGGATAAAAGTAATTAATAATACGCGATTTAGATAATTGGCTATTAGGTATAATAATCATATTATTAGGTAGCATTTTAACCCATGTAGAGCGCCAGCCTATGTGATCTACAAAGCCTTGTTCTTTTGATTCAAGCTCAATAAAATCGCCCACTCTTATGGGTTTATCTATCACTAGCTGCACGCCAGAAAAAAAGTTTTCGAGGGTAGGTTGTAAAGCAAGGGCAACAGCCAGTGATGTAATACCTAACGAGGCAATAATGGGTGTAATAGAAATACCTAACGTGCCCATTAATACTAGTATTCCTACGGATGATAATGTAACGCGTATCACGCCTTTAATTATGCTTTTTGAATTAAAAACAACGGCAGATTGTTTACCATAGTAATTAATAGTGCCAATAATAAAGCGGTCTAAAAACATAATAAGTGCCAGTAGAGCTAGTACAATATTAATGCTATTAAAAGGAATTTGTTGAGAAATAGAAGTACTAATAATGAAGGTGTCGTGCTCTAAAATGGTGAGTAGCACAATAATTGTGCACAGTGTTAGCGGTTTAGATATTGACTCTATTAGTAAAGTATCGAATATAAATTTGGTTTTTGAAGTCCATTTTTTTAGCCAGTACATTACAAAAAAACGAATTAAAAACAGTAGTATAGCTATAAGTAAAAGAGAGGGCGCTGCGCTTAACCAAGGTGTGCTATTAGAAAATTCCAGCGCTTTATTTAGCATAACTTAAACCTGTTCAATATAGTTTTATATATATTGCAGCAAGTTATGTACCTTTGTTTGGGTAAAAGTAGCTGCCGAGTTTAGTCGGCAGCAAATATTATACTTTTTTGGCTAACCACATACCGCCTAAGACGGCTGCAAAAAATAACAAAAACTCCATTTTAAGAGACACCAATTGAACCAAGCCAGGGCCTGGACATATACCACTTAAACCCCAGCCTAAACCAAAAAGTACTGAGCCGATAATTAAGCGCGCATCAATATTTTTTAAATTACTTAAATTAAACGTTCCTGAAAGAAGTGGCTTCTCTTTTTTTGCAACCCATAACCATGTAAGCATCATTATTAGCATGGCAACAGCCATCACTATAACTAAGCTTGCGTCCCATTGGTTTCCATAGGTAAGAAAGTTAATCACTTTAGCAGGGTTTGTCATCCCGCTAACAATAAGTCCTAAGCCAAATATAAAGCCTATAACAACCATCATAATTGCTTTCATTATTTATCCTACAAGGTTTGCTGTAATGAAGGCGACAAGCATAAATGTACATGTTGCAACCCAAGAGCGAGCAGAAAAGCGCGACATGCCGCACACGCCATGGCCACTTGTGCACCCGTTAGCTAAAGTTGTACCAGCGCCAACTAAAAGCCCTGCAACAACAATAAGCCAAGGCGGTAATTGCAATTCGCCTTCTAATAAAGAAGGTGCAAATACCCTTACAGCCACTCCTGCCAACAATAACCCTAAAATAAAGTATAACTGCCAACGAGAGTCTGAATTTGCTTTAGCAAATACAGACTTAACAATGCCTGATATGCCCGCAATTTTTCCGTATAAAACCAGTAATAACGTACACGCTATACCTATTAATGCACCGCCTATTGCAGCCGATACTGGGGTGAATTCTGTTATCATTTTTAAATTTCCCAAACAATAGAAACGCCTAAACCGGTTTGTTTCATTTCGATTGATAATTGTTGATTAGGCGCTAAGTAGTTAGCACCCGTTACTTTTTTTGCTGGCGAATAAAAAGCCATAGCGTTTAATTGTACCTTGTTGGTAAAAGAATGGCTAAGGCCAGTTGTAAAATGCCACTCTTGAACACCCGGCGCTAAAATATTTAATATAACTTGGGACGAAGGAATCGGTTGCTCGGTGTAAGACACCCCAAAACGAATTTTTTGTTGCGATGTACGCTGCCATTGATAGCCAAGCTTATAAATAGTCATATCGTTCCAGCCAAACCCAGCTCCTGCATCAGCCCCTAAAGGCGCTGACATCAAGTTATTAACTGGATTTGCAATACTTTTTACTTCGCTGTAATTTATTTTTTGCCAATCAAATACAACCTGATTACTTGGGGTAAGCTTGTAGGCTGCGCCAAGTTGAAACGAACTTGGTAGATCAAATCCGCCTTGCTCTGCAAACAAACCTTTATAGCTATCAAACTCTTGCATAGACACTGATGAGCGGTAACTTGCCCCCCAGCTTAATGACGAATTTATATCTTGGCTAATACCCAGTTGAATGCCTAGGCCTGTGCTTGTATCGGTACCATTATTTGTAAGCGCTTCTGGTGATTGCGAAAAAGGAGCAAAGTTTCCAAGCCCTTGTGCTTCAAACTGTTGCACCACGTAAATAGGGGATACACCAAGGCGTGTTTGTTCATTCAACTTATAGCTTACTGTTGGGCTAATAAAGAGTTGTTTTAAATCAACGCCTGTTGTACCAGCGTAAAAAGTCCCCTCAGGAGAGGATTCTGCGCCGTACTCGGTATTCATACCGCCGTTGCCATACACTAATAAACCAATATTTACTTTTTCATTTAATTGATGGCCAATAGCAAACTCTGGAATTGCAAATACGGTGTTGTCGCTTTTTTGTGTTTTTGCTTCAAGATAAAATGCGCCAGGGTAAAAAGTATCTACTTTTGATGCAGTATATTTTCGTTCAGGTGAAAAAAGCTCTAAGCCCAGTGATAGCTCTGTTCCGTTAGGTAAAAAAGTTGCTGGATTATTAGCGCCAGACATTAACTCTTCTGACAGCGCTACACCTGCACCAGCCATGCCTTTGTGGGTCATGCCATAGCCGTGAGTAAAATAACCATTAGTAGCAAATGCACTGAACGAACCTAACGCACACGTTAAAGCTAAGCCTGAAATTAACTGTTTTTTCATTTTAGTAAATACATAAAGTTGGAATGGGCGGACAATAGCTAATTTTTGATATTCTAAAAAGGAATTTAAATAGATTAGTTATAATAAAAGGTAATACGGCAATAGTTATAAAGCTAAAATAAATGAGCGTAGATTGCTATTCAACCTTAGCTTAAGTTAAAAGGTTCGCTAACGTATTGAGCTATAGTGATATTTAAGCATGCAATCTGTAGCTACACACTTTGGTATTAAAATTTTGCTGGTAAAAAGAGTGTTTACGTATCAACAGCAGTTTAAAATATATTTATTAATTAACGTTTAGCTCATCTAAAAAATCATTCTTAAATAACGCGAATGTATGTAAAAGCAAAGCGGCGATTAATATCACCGCTTTTAAAAATCACATAGATTCAAGCGTTTTACCGCGTGTTTCTTTAATATATTTAACAACAAAAAATATGCTTATAAGTGCCGATAACGCATAAAAGCCATAAGCGCCTGCAAGGCCAATGTTAGCCAGCATAATAGGGAAGGTCATGGTAATTGCAAAGTTAGCAATCCACTGCGCACTGGCAGCAACGGCAAGGGCAGCACCACGAATACGGTTATTAAACATTTCGCCCAATAATACCCATACAATTGGGCCCCAACTTAAGCCAAAAAACACCACAAATAAGTTAGCCATAATAAGCGCAAACGTACCCATGTTATCGCTAAGGGCAAGTTTGCCTGCTTCATCAAGGCCTGCACTGCCAAATATATAAGTAAGCGCGCTTAAGCTGATAAACATACCAATACTACCTACAAGCAACAGTGGTTTACGGCCAACTTTGTCAACTAGGGCAATGGCAATAAAGGTCGATACAATATTAGTAGTACCTGCGAGCACATTTATAAATAGCGATTGCGACTCATCAAACCCAGCGGCTTGCCACAGCTCAGAGCCGTAATAAAACACCACGTTAATACCCACAAATTGCTGAAACACACTCAGCGCCACACCCACCCAAACAATTGGATGTACTTTTTTACTGCCATCAATAAATAAATCACGAATACTTGGCTTTGTATCGCTATGCAATGAGCGTTTTACATCGCTTATTTGTTTATCTGCATTGTCGTCCGATATTTTACTAAATACCGCTTTTGCATCATCTACTTTACCTTGCGCCACTAAATAACGAGGCGACTCTGGAATAAACAAAACACCCACTAAAAATAACACAGCAGGCACAAGCTCAGCCCAAAACATCCAGCGCCAAGCGGCTATATCAAGCATTAAAATATTTTGCGCACTGCCTGCTGCATCAGCAATTAAGTAGTTACTTAAAAAAGCAGCAAATAAACCCAATACAATAGCGAGTTGTTGTAGTGTAGCTAAACGGCCACGTAGTGCTGGTGGCGCAACTTCTGCAATGTAAGCTGGCGCTAATACCGATGCAGCACCAATACCTAAACCACCAAACAAGCGGTAAAAAATAAACTCCGCAGAGCTTTCGCTAATGCCCGAACCAAAAGCACTAATGGCAAAAATAATCGCGGTGATGATCATAATTGCACGGCGACCAAACTTATCAGCCAGCGGCCCCGCAGCAAGCGCACCTAAGGCACAGCCAAGTAACACAGACGCTACGTTAAACCCCGTAGCCACACTGCTTGAATTGAAGGCATTACCCAGTGCCGACACCGTGCCGTTAATAACGCCCGAGTCAAAACCAAATAAAAAGCCACCAATAGCAGCAACGGCAGAGATAAAAATTACGTAAAAAAGAGAGGTGTTTTCAGCTGTGTTGGCTGAGTGGGAAGGCGGTGTGTGCGTTGTCATTATATGCCCTGAAAGTTAAATTAAATATAAAAGAGCATAATATCGTAAAGCGTTATGGTTGAATATGCTTGTGCGGGTATAAAGGGATTGGCAAGTATAAATTAAGTTGTTTTTAAAGGTTTCAATTTAAAGGTATTAGCTAAAGGCGTTAGATTCAATACTTTGAAATTAAGTAGCGCCTTTTAATAACAAAAACTAAATTTCAAAGAATAATATGCACTTTATGGAAAGTGCCTGTTGGAGCAATATCACTGTTCTCTACCATTTTGGTATGTTTTTGCAATTACATAAACTGATATGAGGTTTAGTAATTGTTTACATGTGGTTATTTGGTGGTTAAGGTTAATAGATTATAAAATAGGGACATTTGTCGGTTTATAAAGCGTCAAATGTCGTAGATTAAATTGTCATATTTATAGAGATACCATGTCTGTAATTCGTAGCTCAGTTTTTCAAATCATTTTTAAATCAATTTTTTTACTATTATTTAACTGTATCGGATTCTTTGCAATATATGCTGGCGCTCTTTTATTCCTTAGCGAGAGTAATACTTCGTTATCGCCAAATGAACAACTTTTGGCGTTAATTCTCGCTTTGGTTACAACATCTATTTTTGCTTGGTGGATGGTACTCAGCTTTCGGCAATACGAAATCAAAATAGACAGTGAAGTAATCCTACTTAAAGGATTATCTGGCTGGAAAAAAATTGACAAAACTTTTCCACTCTCCGATCTTGACGGTGCAGAATTAGGAACGGATTTAGCTCTATTTAAGGGGAAAAAATTGGTGGCGAAGCTTTCAATGGTTTCTATAGCATTTGACAATCATTCGCTAAATAAAAGTATTACAAAAACTTTACCCGCTCCTGAATTGGGTAAATAAATATAACAAGCCAATCCAGCAGCGGCTGATTGAGGCATTATACAACCGAGTGTTATGTACTTATGAAATTTTCATTAGTTGACGGATTTAAGCAAGCTCCTCTGCCCAAGATGAAAGGAGTTTGTATATATTGTGGTAGTCCAACCGTAGCAAAGTGTGGTTCAAAAATTAGATGGCATTGGGCGCACAAGGTAAAATGTAGTTGTGATCCTTGGTGGGATAATGAATCCCAATGGCATCGAGATTGGAAAAATCATTGGGAAGATCGTAATCAAGAAATAGTATACTTTGATAAAAGTGGTGAAAAGCATATTGCAGATGTTGTTAATGAGCAGAATATTGTAATTGAATTTCAAAACTCCCCAATGTCTGAAGCTGAGTTGAAATCAAGAGAGGATTTCTACGGGGATATGATTTGGGTAATTAATGGTCGTAATCTAGCGAAAAACATAAAATTACGTGCGATGCTTCCTGATCCTCTGCATGAATCAATGGAAGATATATCTATTCATTCAAGTAATCATAAAACTCATTTCGTTTATTCTTTTATTTCTGAGTATCGAGGTCCGAATGAGTTAGTAGAAATACATAGCTCAGATAAAATAGATGGAATAATTAAATCCACGCATGTAGGACACTTCCTCTTTGAGTGGAAAAGGCCTAGATATGTTTGGTTTAAAGCAACAAAACCAGTTTATTTGGACTTTGGACAAGGTGTCATCTGGCAATTAATGCGTTTTAACAATTATAGTAGTTTCTGTATTAAGGCATGTATTAAAAATGATTTCTTGGCAAAGTTTAAATGAGTTGCATAACAAGTGATCAATCTTATCAGTGCTAATTCATTACAGGCTATAAATAGAATTATTAGCACTATTTATAGTGCTAAATCTTCCCCAACCTCTGTCTTACACCTCAAAGTTATCAAAGTACTCTTTTTGTAATTCTATAGTGAGTGCTTTAGGGCGAATGCCTTGTACTAGGTTGTATACCTCTTCTTTTGTGTAACCTGTCGAATTTAAAATAAGTGCAGCTACCAACTCTGTGCGGCCAGCGCCGCCTTTGCAATGTATGGCAATGGTTTGTTTGTATTGTATGGCTTGTAATATGTCGCTTTTTACATTTAGTGCTTATCGACTCTACATTATTTATATATGGCAACTATAACCATTACTGATTACAAGTTTAAGATTGAATAATAAGCGCAAATACTAGATACTGTTTTTATATACAGTTATGGCGATATTATGAAAAAAGAATTACCAGCAAAATACTATTTAGCGCATTTTAGAGAGCTTATTGAGTTTGTAACAAGTAAATGTATGCATTTACTTGAGCCTAAACATAGTGAATTTATTAGTAAAATTAACAAGCTAGATGAGCAAAGCCAGTGCATGTTAGCGCGGGTATACTCGCGAAAGCCTTATTTGGTTCAGGCGCAATCGCTCAATTATGAAGAAATAACATCGCCGCATCAGGCTATTTATACGCTTAAAAAAGCCGATATTTTATTTGAGCCAAACGAGCAGCATTATTCGCAGCTTTTAGCGCACTTAACCAAACCTTCTTTGGTTGAGTTGCTAAGTAATTACAGTGAGCAAATAAGCTTTAAAAAGAGCGCAGCTAAAGGCGCGCTGGTGGATATTGCGCGGGAGTTTTTTAAAGACTGCCCACAAGAGCTTGCGCCACTTAATAGCCAGTATGTAATTAACAACCGCAGTGATTACTACGAGTATTTTGAGTTTTTATTTGCAGGTAAACTAAGCCGTGGTGATGTGAATCATCAAAACCGTTTTGTAATGCGAGACTTAGGCTTAACCGCTACGCGCGAAGGGCACAGTGAGAGCTTGTCACGCTTTGAAACACTAGACGAAGCGCAATCAAACTATTTATTAAACCGTTACCGGTTAGCATTTAAAAATATAACAGATGAGAGCGATTACGTTGCTTTAGCGTCGCAGGTTTTAGTGCAAGCTGCACATGGTGCAATAGCCGTTGCATTAAAAAATAAATTATTAGTTAGGCTTTATAGGCAGCTAAAAACAGTTGATAGCGAACTTGCTTTTAGCTTACTTGAAGGGTGCGTGGATGATAGTGAAGCACAAGAAATTCAAATAAGAGAGCAATATAGGCTTGGTAATAAAGAGTGGGTAAAAGCACGATTAGAAGCCATTATCGAAAACCCGCTCACTGATGATTTACTTTATTTTGCTGACGATTTTTTAATGCGTAAGTTTAATAAAAAAACACGTTCTCGTTTAAGTGCAATGCTTGCCGACACCCAATGCGTGCTGGAAATAGATGAACTGTACCGAGGTGAAGTAGAGCAGGGCGTAAACGATTATTATACTCGCCAAGGTATGGCTGTATTTAATACCGAAAACACGCTTTGGCAAAGTTTGTTTGGTTTAGTATTTTGGCATGAGCTATTTGTGGAGTCGCCTTATCCACCATGCAATGAGTTTGATATTTATCCGCAAGTATTAAGACTTGGTAATTTTTATGAAGCGCAGCAAACACAGATAAATGAGCGCTTAGCACAGTGCCAAACGTCGCAAGCATTACTTAATTTAGTATGCAAAAATGCAGCGCAATACTTTGATCAACCTAACGGCTTGTTTAGATGGCGCAGCAATTTATTAGAGCCGTTAGAAGCACTTATTTTAAACAGCCCACTTGAGGCATTAATTACTCATTTAACAGCCATGAGTAAACATTATTTACAGCTAAAAGACGGCTACCCCGACTTAATGGTTATCAATAATGGCCAAGTACATTTTGAAGAAGTAAAAGCACCGGGCGATAAGCTTAGGCGCAACCAATTAACCACTATTGATAACTTAAAAAACGTAGGCTTTGAGGTACACATTGCTGCGGTTAAATGGTTTGTAGATCCAAACCGTATTTACAGCGTAGTTGATATAGAAACCACAGGCGGCTTAAAAGGCGGTAACCGTATTACCGAAATAGGCCTTGTAAAAGTGCAGCACGGTAAAGTAATTGATACCTGGACGAGCTTAGTTAACCCCGAGCGCCATATACCTGGATTTATAACGTCACTAACTGGTATTAGCGACAGCATGGTTTATAACGCGCCCGTATTTGCAGAGGTTGTAAAGCCACTAATTGATAAACTAGCAGGCAGTATTTTTGTAGCCCATAACGTTAATTTTGACTACGGCTTTATTAAAAAAGAATGCGAGATGGCAGGGCACTTTTTTAAAATGCCAAAAATGTGCACCGTGGTTGAATCGCGCAAAGCGTTTAAAGGCTTAAAGTCGTATTCGCTTGGTAACCTTAGTACGCATTTTAATTTAAATTTAACCAGCCATCACCGCGCACTTGCTGATGCAACGGCTACTGCTGAGTTATTGTTACTTATTCAGCAATCCCAAATTAGTGAATAAGCAGTAAATCTTAACGCAAGGAGTAGTATGCAATTTAAAGCATTTAGCTTGTTTTAGCTAAGTGCTTTTTTTCGTGGTAAGAAACCAGTAACCAGCATAGTGCCTACAATTACAAATAGTGCGCCTAGTAATGTATTTGGCCCTATTTGCTCATCTAAAAATAAATGCCCCCAAAATATGCCAAATAATGGAATTAAAAAGGTGACAGTGAGTGCTGAAGTTGGGCCTATATCGTCAATAAGTTTAAAAAATAATATATACGCAAGCGCGGTACATACTACGCCCAGTACTAATACACCTAGCATAACGTTGGTGGTTGGAACTTCACGTATTGGCATAAATAAAATAAGTGGCAATACCATAAAACTCGACGCCCACATTGAGCCATGAGCGTTATTGAATGGAGCCAATTTGGGCGCATTTTTAGTGTAATGCGATGCAATGGCATAGCAAAGTGAAGCGCTTAATGCTGCTACTATGGCTATAATTGATTGGCTATTTAATACAAAGTGATTTTGCCCAACAAGTATTGCAACACCTATCAAGCCAAGCAATAAGCCAAGCACTATACTTTTGGTGGGCTTTGTTTTTGTCCATAAAATGCCAACTACTGCGCCCCAAATAGGGGTTGTTGAATTTAAAATTGATAAAGTAGAAGCGCTTATAGTTTGAGCTGCGTAAGCAAAAAATAAAAATGGTAGAGCAGAATTAAACGCGCCTATAATAAAAAAGTGTTTTTTGTGTTCAGTAAAGGCTAAGCGGCGTTTTAAATACAAAGCAACAATAAATAAAGTAACTGCAGCAAAGCCTACTCTAAGCTCAATTAATACCGCAGGCCCCAAGCTGTTAGCGGCCATTCGCATAAATAAAAAAGAAGCGCCCCAAATAGCGGCCAGAAAAAATAATCGCAGTAAGCTTGCTAAGGTCATGATAGTATTTTAATTATGCTGATTGGCTTTTAGAATAACAGGGTTTATAAAAAGTGTAAGCCATATTCGGAACTGGCATATAAAAATAATAAATTAAGGATAAGAATGAAAAAGTTCTCAGTAGCTTCTATGGTATTTATTACTTTGTTGGGGGGATGTAATTCAAGCCCAATCAACCTTTACAGTGATACCACCATGAAAAAGAATGAATACAATGGTATTAAAGCGTATCGAAAAGGACAGTTTGAGGCCGCTTTTAATTATTTAAAAGAGCCTGCTGGACTAGGCTATAAAAGTGCACAATACACGTTGGCGTTTATGTTTTTGAAAGGCCAATACTTGGAGCAATCTACTAAACTAGGGATGGGCTGGCTAGGCGTTGCAAAAGAAGCGGGGGTTGAAAATTGGACTGCGCAATACGATGCATTTTATAGTGCAGCGAGTACACAGCAAAAACAACTAATAGATGAAACAGTTGCGTTGTATATAACGCAATTTGGCGTTAAAGCACAAAATATGACCTGTCGTCGTTCAACTTCGCCTAGGCGCACATTTGGTGAAGTTAAAATTGATTGCACTAAGCACGAAGGTATCGTTACCGAGTACGACATACAAATAATAGAATAGAGTTATGGCTTTTCTAGCTTTTTTTCAAAGTCGCTTTTAACAATATCGAGTGCTTTTAAGACCTCTTCTGGAGCAACATCGTGTTGCTCTAGTATCATAATTAAATCTACTGCAAGTTTAATATGTGTAGGGGCTTGATCAAGTGGGCTTGTCATTTAACTCTTTCTTTTTTGATATTTGACTAATGGCGACATTTATTGCTGTTTGCACACGCTGTTCCATATGTATGCGTTCTGATTGCGGTAAATAAAACGCCATATCTACATCGTAGCGAATATATCGTGGCGGGAGCTGATTTAGTACCGTACAACAAAAGTCAGCCATTACATCTTCACCATATTTTTCATCAAGTTTAAGTTTGATGATTTCTTCAACTACAATCTTTTCGTAATAGTTGTGTATATCTTCGTGTAATCGCATATTCCCACCGCTTTAAAATAATCCGTTTAACTGAGTCTATACTAAGGCTTACTATAAATCGATAGCGGCTTTAAATAGTTGTTTATGAACATTAATTAGTGAACTCAAATTACGCTGATAACCGCCACCTAAAGCGCACATTAGTGGGATTTGATGTTGCTTACAGAAGTTGAGAACAAACAAGTCGCGCTCATATACGCCATTGAGCGATATATTAAACAAGCCTAACTCGTCTTTAGTGTAAATATCAGCGCCTGCATTATACAAAATAATATCAGGGTTATGTATGCGCACGCAAAAATCGAGTGCTTGCTTTAATGTAGCAAGGTACTCATCGTCGGCTGTTTTAGCGGGCAATGCAAAATCGTAAGTGGACTCTTGCTTATTACGAGGAAAATTTTGCTCACAATGAATTGAGCAGGTAATAATTTGGTTATGGTTTTGAGTGATTTGTGCTGTGCCATCGCCTTGGTGTACGTCGCAATCAAAAATTAAAACAGTGTCGGCTTGCTCTGTATTTATTAAATGTGCTGCTGCAATAGCTAAATCATTAAAAATACAAAAGCCACTGCCAAAATCACTATGAGAATGATGATAACCACCGCTTAAATTGAAGGTTAGATCGTGACTAAAAGCCGCTTCAGCAGCTTGAATACTCCCGCCAATTGATAAAAGAGTACGCTCTACAAGTTGTTGCGAATAGGGAAATCCTATCTTTTTAATTGCTTTATCACTTAGCGTTCCATTTAAAAAGTCATCTATATAACGTTGGCTATGACATAGCGCAAGTTGAGATACGGTTACTTTTTTAGGCTCTTGAAAGTGAATAGCCGAAACACCTAGATTTTCTATTTCGGTTGTAAGTAACTTATACTTTTGAATAGGGAATCGATGACGTTCTGCAAGGATAAGGTCTGAATACAATGGATGATAATAAAGCTGCATAGTAAAGTGCGGCTTAACGCAGCTGCTGTTTTTCTACTTGTTGTATTTTATCCTCAGTGGCAGAAATTGCTTTTCTGCAGCGGCCTAATCGAGCGTGTGTGCTTAATATTTCAAGGTTAAGCTTTTGTGCTTTAGCTGGCGAGGCTTTATCCATTTGCATTTTACGCTCTTCAATCATGAGCACTAAACGGCGTTCAAACTCATGGTTTTGTTTTAATTCGTCGTAAAGCTCGTGCGATGATTGCATTATTTTTTGTACCGCTTGCTTATAAACGGTTTGCTTAGGGCGTGGTTTATAATGGCTTTTGTTTTCTTTAACCCAAATAGGCGTTGATTTAATAACGTTGAATACAGCTTGTACCTGAGCTCCTATACGTTCAAGCGCGTAAGTATAAGCATGGCGATGCTCACTTGGCGGTAATCTTGACACTTCATCTTCTATTTCTATTACGTAATCGACGAGGTTCATGCTTTTTGTACTAAAAACTGCGCGGTCAAACAAGCTAGGTTGCGCTTGCATGTAACGATTTTTAGAAAAAAGTTTAGCTTTATCAAATTGCTCAGCTTGTTGTTTTAGCGTTGCAACTTGTTGACGTAGTTTATCTAAAGCCATTGAATGCATATTAAAAGTAAGCCTCGTAAATTAGTTTTAAAGCTAAAAGTATAACCATAGTATTAAATACTGGGCGAATAAATTTGCTACCAAAACGTATTGCCGAATGTGCTCCAAACCATGCGCCTAGCATAATAAAAAAGCCCATTGTTATGCCAAGTAAAAAGTTTACATGGCCGAGTGCTACAAAGGTGATGAGCGATATAAAATTAGAAACAAAGTTCATTGAACGCGCTAAACCACAATTGAGTAGCAAGTTCATTTTATAAAGCATGCCATTAGAAGCGGTCCAAAATGTCCCCGTACCTGGGCCTGCTAAACCATCAAAAAAGCCTAATGCTAAACCCTGTAGCCATTGTTTTATTTTCATCGCTTTGTTTAGTTTAGGGAGCTCATCGCCTTCTGTGGTACTTAAATTACCAAATAAGCTATAAGCGGCAACTAAAATAATAATAATGGGTAGTAGTTTGTTTAAAAAATCGATACTTAAATGATCAACAATAACAGTGCCTATCAATGCACCTATTGCGGTAGCAATAATAGAGGCAGCCCAAAACTTTGGACTAAATAAGTTCTTTTTATAATAAGTATAGCTTGCTGTTAAGGAGCCAAAACTTGCTGCTAGTTTATTGGTGCCTAATGTTAAATGTGGAGGTAAGCCTGCAGTTAATAAAGCGGGCACAGTTAACATACCACCGCCACCGGCGATAGCGTCTATAAAACCTGCGGCAAGTGCAACAGCACATAAAACAGCCCAAGTTGTTGGATCGAGTGCGAGTTCAAACATTAATAATCTATTTGTCTTTTAAAAGGTGGTAGGGTGTCGAGCATGGCTTTACCGTATCGCTTAGTAACTAAGCGCCTATCGAGAATAGTAATACAGCCTTCATCACTCTCTTTTCGCAGCAGTCTACCACAGCTTTGTACCAATTTCTTTGCGGCGTCTGGCACGGTAATCGTTAAAAACGGGTTACCACCTTTGCTTTGTACAAATTCTGCTTGCGCTTCTTCTATCGGCGAAGTAGGTACAGCAAACGGAATTTTAGTGATTATTAAGTTCTCTAAATATTTTCCAGGTAAATCAAGGCCTTCTGAAAGACTTTGTGTTCCAAATAAAATACTGCCTTTGCCTTCATCTACATTTTTGGTGTGTAATTTAAGCAACGCTTCTCGCGACATCTCACCTTGTACTAATAAGTTAAAACCTTTTGTTCTAAGAAACTTTGTTACGTGGTCCATTTGCCAGTAAGAAGCGAATAGTACAAGGTTCGCTTTTTTATCATTTAGGTACTCTGGTAAAGTTTTAGCTAGGTGATCACTAAAGTCTTTATCGGTAGGTTCTACTTTAGATACCGGAATACGTAAAGTGGCTTGTTTTGGGTAGTCAAAAGGAGAAGGTACTTTAATAAATTTAACGCCTTCTTCTTTGGCAAGCCCTGTTTCGTAAGCAAAGTGATCAAATGAGCCGAGTGCACTTAATGTAGCAGAACACAAAACAGCACCTGCGCATTCGCGCCATAATTTATCTTTTAGGTAGTAACCGACCTCAATAGGGCAGTCGCTTAATAAGTGATCGTGATGGCTTTTGTATTCAAGGCGTTTTATCCACCGTGCATGCGGAGCACCTTCACCTTTTTTAGCGTAACTAAACCAAAGTTTGTTTAGCTGCTCTAATCGGTTTATGTATTGCCCGCTTTCGCCTAGTATTGGGTCGGCAACGTAAGGTTTTATGTCGCCGTCACTTACATCTTGGGTGAGTGTGTCGTGCATTTTGTTTAAGCAGCGCAGCGCATCTTGCGTGGCTTCGCTTATGTCTTTTGCTTTACTGTGCAGCGATTGTGGAATTTCACCGTGTTCAAAGCGGTAAGTATCGTCTTTTGAGTATTCAAAGTCAGCATTATCAAGAATGTCGCGCACTACTTTTAAATCTTTATTCGCGTCATTAATGCTGTCGCAAAGTTTAAAGTTTTGCCCAATAGCTCTTTGCCCCACTAAAACCTTCGCCATTTTCCCGCTAAACTTGGTGAGCTTATCAAGCCATTCTATCGTGCCTTTAATTGTGGCAGCAGCTGATGAAAAATCGCGTGTTATATGTGCTAAATGGTGCGCTTCATCAATTACATAAATGGTGTTGTCGGGCTCTGGTAAAATTTTACCACCGCCTAGGTCTAAATCGGCAAGTAATAAAGAGTGGTTAATTACCAGCACATCCATTTGCATTAATTGATTACGAGCAAGCTGAAACGGACACGTTTGATGGGCCTTCATTTGGCGTTGGCATGAATGTTTATCGCAGGCTATTAAGTTCCACACTCTATCGGGTACAGTATCGGCCCAGCTGTCTCTATCGCCTTGCCATTTTTTATTTACATAGGCGTTATATAGCTCATTCAAACACTTGGTTTCCATTGTGCTCAGTGGTGAAGTAAGCGTTGGCATAAAGTCCATTTGTGTTTGGCTATCGCCGTTTACAGCATTATGTAGTTTGTGGGCACAAATATAACGATGGCGACCTTTTACCAAATCAAATTTAAAGTCGAGACCTGAATGCTTTTTAAAAAATGGCAGTTCTTTTGCTATTAATTGTTCTTGCAATGCAACGGTTGCGGTAGAAATAACGAGCTTCTTTTTTTGTGCTAAGGCAAGAGGCAACGCGCCTAAACAATAGGCAAGAGACTTACCGGTACCGGTGCCTGCTTCAATTACGCAAATGCGCTGCTTTTTATGGTATTCGCCAGCAAGCGTTTTTGCTATTTCGGCTACAAGGTAGTTTTGACTGCTACGAGGGCGATAATCGTTTAGGTTGCTAGCCACATGCTGGTGTACTTGCCTAATTGTTTTTTTTAGTGAGTCAGAAAGCATGGGATGATTTACCTAAAGTATGTATATAATTACAGTGCTATGGATTTTAGAGTTATAAGAGTGTAACTACAAGAAGTGATGAGATTAATTTAGCAAATAAAGTATCTGAGTGTTTATTTAGGTTGAATGTATGGCTTTAAAGCATTTTGAATTAAGTAACAACTTACATATATATGAATAAGGTTTAGTAATAATGTACTTAACAGCCGGTTTTATTGTTTCTTCTCATGCTTATGATACTGCTAACGGCATCTGCTACGAAGCGTGGTTTTGTAGTGATAAAGGGCCTATAAAAACAATATCAGTTAACGAAAATGCGCTGTTTTTTATCAAAAGTAAAGATGCTGAAATAGCGCATGAAATATTAGCAGCTGAGTCACTTATCTTTAATATTAAAAGTCTTGGGTTAAAAAACTTTCAGCAAGAAGATATGTCGGCCTGTTACTTCAAATCACTAAAGCATTTTTATTCTGCTGCTAAAGCTTTAAAGCAACGTGGAGTTGTATTATTTGAAGAAGATATTCGACCAATAGAGCGCTATTTAATGGAGCGCTTTATAAAAGGAGGTGCTTGGGTAACGGGTAATGTTTTTTATCAAAATGGTTATACATTAGTAACAGAGGCAAAATTAAAAGCAAATGATGAGTACTCCCCAACTCTTAATAAGCTGTCGTTAGACATTGAATGTAACGAAAGTGGTGTTTTGTTTTCTGTTGGACTTGTGGGCTGCAATTTAGACTGTGTTTTAATGATTGGCGAGCCAGATAGAGAAGCTGAAAACCTAGAGTTTGATATTATTTGGTGTGTAGATGAGGCTGAGCTCTTAAAGGGATTGGAGCATTTTATTAAGCTTAGCGATCCTGATGTCATAATTGGCTGGAATGTAATTGAGTTCGATTTTTCGGTTATTCATGAAAGAGCTGAAGCACTAGGAATTAAGTTATTACTGGGTAGGGGAGATCAACCTTTATATGTTCGCAAAGGACACTTTACTCGAGTATCGATCCCTGGGCGATGTGTGGTTGATGGAATAGACACTTTAAAAAATGGTACATATAGCTTTGAGAGTTTTTCTTTAGCTAATGTTTCAAATCAAGTGTTGGGTGAGTCCAAATTAATCGACACGGCTAATAGTCTGCAGGAAATTATTAGGCAATTTAATGAAGATAAGCTTTCTTTAGCAAAATATAATCGACAAGATTGTATTTTGGTAAATAAAATTTTTGATAAATTAAAGCTACTCGATTTTTCTATTATAAGAACAAAGCTCACAGGATTAGAGCTTGAAAAAAAGGGCGGCTCTGTCGCTGCTTTTATTAATATGTATTTACCACTACTGCATCGCAGCGGTTATGTTGCCCCTAATATGGGCGATCATGGACTTACATTTGAAAGCCCAGGCGGTTATGTAATGGAGTCTATTCCTGGGCTTTATAAAAATGTCATTGTTTTAGATTTTAAAAGCTTGTACCCCAGTATTATGCAAACTTTCTACATTGATCCACTCGGACTGATAGAAGGTTTAAAAAATCCAAACCAAAGTGTGCAGGGTTTTAATAAAGCCCTATTCTCGCGAGACAAGCATCACTTACCTTTACTTGTTAAAAGCTTAGCGTCCCAAAGGCAGCTCGCCAAAGACAATCAAGATCAAATGCTTTCTCAAGCAATAAAAATAATAATGAATAGCTTATATGGTGTTTTAGGCTCAAAAGGGTGCAGGTTTTACGATCCCAGGTTATCTAGCTCTATTACATTAAGAGGGCACGAAATAATGCTACAAACTAAAAAATGGATAGAAGAGCTTGGTTATAGCGTTATTTATGGTGATACCGATTCTACATTTATTAAGTTGGATGATGATTTAACCCACGACGAGTGTAATGAAATTGGCGTGTTTTTAGCTAAAAAGATAACTACAGATTGGATTAACGAGATTAAACAAACGCACAACTTAACAAGTCATTTAGAAATAGAATTTGAATCTCTTTATAGCCCTTTCTTTTTGCCAACCATAAGGGGAAAGCTAGTTGGCTCTAAAAAGCGCTATGTCGGTAAATTAATTAAACCAAACGAATCAAAACTAGTATTTAAAGGATTAGAAACAGTAAGAAGTGATTGGACTAAACTTGCTCAACAATTCCAGTTCGACCTATTTACTAGTCTTTTTGATGGAAATTTAAATATAAATGACCTTGTTAAAGACTATACAACAAAGTTATACCAAGGTGATTTTGATCATTTACTCATTTTCAAAAAGAGATTAGGTCAAAACTTAATCGATTATAAGAAAAATATCCCCCCTCATATTCAAGCAGTTAAAAAACACCAGAAAAAAAATAGCGAATTTACGGTCAATAGGGGTGAATTTGTTACATTTGTTTACACAACCGCTGGAGTTGAGCTGTATCAAGGCTTTCATAGCTATGACTATGCAATTTATGTAGAAAAACAGATTGTACCGTTAATTGAAATGGTTGATCTTGTTTCGCACTCAAGTGTTTCTTTTGGGTTAAATTTACAAGAGGAACTTTTTTAATAACACCATAAATAGCAACATATCTGTGTTTTCATACTGTCCACATCTTATTTATTCTAGTTTATTGCGATTTTAATTATTATATTCGCAAATATTTCTTTTTCCGCAAAGCTTTGTTAACTTTTTGTTGGCTTTTTGGTGGTTTTTGTTTATTATTTGCTTTAGTTACTGTTAATCTTATGTAACTAAAATAATTAAATAATGATTGCTACTATAAAGTAGTGACACCAGGGAGAATCAAATGTTAAACAATCAAGTAGCTAAAGCAGTGCGTGTCGCACTTGCATTTGGTGCAGCTTCAACAGCTGTATTTTCAGGTAATACAATGGCAGCCGAAGGCGCCGATAAAGTAGAAAGAATTGAAGTAACTGGTTCACGTATCAAAAGAACTGATATGGAAGGTGCGAATCCAGTACAAATATTAACACGCGATGACCTAATTGCTTCAGGTATTGGTAACGTAGGTGACATTCTTCAAGAAATTCCTTCAGTTGCTGGTGCGGGTACTAATGCTTCTGTTAATAATGGTGGCTCAGGTGCGGTGCGTGTATCTTTACGCGGTTTGGGTTCTTCAAGAACGCTAGTATTATTAAACGGCCGTAGAATGGTTGCGTCGGGTAGTGGTGCAAACTCTTCTGTAGATTTAAGTACAATCCCTACAGCAATTATCAAGCGAGTTGAAATTCTAAAAGACGGTGCTTCTGCAATTTACGGTTCAGATGCTATTGGCGGTGTAGTTAACGTTATTACACGTGATGATTTTGAAGGTTTTGAAGCTACAGCAAGTTACGATGCTTCGACACATGGCGGTGATGGCGAAACTAAAAGCTACGATTTTACTGTAGGTTTAACAAGCGATAAAGGCAGCGTGGTAGCTAGTGCATATTACGTTCAGCAAGGTTCTCAGTCTTCTGGTGATAGAGACTGGTCTAAATTTTCTTTAGACATGGATCATACAGGTGAGCTTTCTAAAGGTGGTTCTTCAGCTCCACCATGGGGTCGTTACAACGGTATTGATGGTTCAGTAGCTGGTGAAGATTGTTCTTCTTTTACTCACGGTGCAGCTAATGGTCCTGGTCAATCAGATCCAAGCGATTTTTCTAATCCAACTGGTTATGATTGTTGGGATTGGGATAAAGATACTTACAACTTTGCGCCTGTAAACTTTCACTTAACTCCGGCTGAGCGATATGGCGTATTTGTTCAGAGTAACTATGAGTTTTCTGATCATGTTCGTTTCTTTTCAGAAGTTAGTTTAAACCGCCGTATTTCAGATACTAAGCTTGCTCCATTACCTCTAGCACCACTTGCGTTCTTTGGTGTGACAAATGCAAATTATTCTGCAGATAACTACTATAACCAACAATTTGGTCCTAAAGACAGAAATGGTGACTCAGTTGAGATTTCTGATTGGCGCCGTCGTATGGTTGAAACTGGCGGTCGAGATACTCAATTTCGCGTAGATACAGTTCGCGCAGTAGTTGGTTTTGAAGGCGATATCAATGACGATTGGGGTTATGAAGTTTCATACATCTTTGGTTCAAGTGATTCTACAACTAAACGAGCTGGTGGCGTAAACTTTGAAAAAGTTTCACAAGCCGTAGGTCCTTCATTCCAAGACGTTGACGGTAGCATTGTATGTGGAACTGTAGATGATCCTATCGCTGGTTGTACATCATTAAATGTATTTGGTATCCCAGGAACTGATACTCAAGTTACTCAAGAAATGTTAGATTTTATTTCGTTTGAAGCTCACGATTTTGGTTCAAACGAACAGCAAATTATTAGTGGTAGTGTGTTTGGTAGTGCATTTGAATTACCAGCAGGTAGTTTAGGTATGGCATTTGGTCTAGAACATCGTGAAGAGAAAGGTGGTGATTTCCCTGATGCACTAATAGCATTAGGAATTACATCTGGATCTAGCCGTCAAGAAACATCAGGCAGCTACACTGTAGATGAGGCTTATGCTGAGTTTAATGTACCGCTATTATATGACGCACCTTTTGCAAAAGTATTAGAGCTAGATTTAGCAATTCGTTATTCTGATTATGATACTTTTGGCGATACTACAAACCATAAAGTAGGAATTAAATGGTCTCCTATGGACGGCCTTATGTTCCGAGGAACATCATCTACTGCATTTAGAGCACCTTCAACTTCTGATTTATTCTCTGGCGCATCAGATAATAGCCCTGAAGTTTCGGACCCGTGTGCTACTAACCCTACATCATTCTGTATAGCTGACGGCGTACCAGCAGCTGGTTTTGAACCTATTGGTGACCAATTATCTTCTACTCTTGGTGGTAACCCAGAGTTGCAACCAGAAGAAGCTGATATATTTACAGTTGGTGTAGTTTATAGCCCTGAGTTTGTTGATGGTTTATCTTTCACAATCGATTACTGGGATATCGAGCTGGAAAATGCAATTAGCTCTGTAGGCGAGCAGTTAATTTTAAACAAGTGTGCTGAAAGCGGTACATACTGTGATCAAATAACTCGTTATACATCAGGTATTTTAGCTGGTAACTCAAGTGACATTGATAACAGAAACATAAATGTTGGTGGTGTAGAGTCATCTGGTTACGACTTTAATGTTGCTTATACAACTGATACGTCAATTGGTTCATTATCAGCAAGTTTAGATGCAACTTACTATGACGACTACACAATAACTCAAGCCGACGGTTCAACACTTCAAAATGCTGGATACTACCGCCGAAATAGTGGTGATGGTAACTTCCCTGAGTGGAAAACTAACTTCAATGTATCGTTAGCTCAAGAGAATTGGTCTGCAACTTATGCATTGCGTTACATTGGTGAAGTTGAAGAAAACTTTACAAATATTGATCCTGATGATTTAGCTGATGTTAACTCTTCATTTAGAACTGAAGCCGTTAATATCGGTGGTACTCTTGATTCTTATGATGTTATTAGAACCGTTGACTCACAAGTAATACACAATGTTCGCTTTAGTTACTTCCTTGATAACTACACAGCTACTGTTGGTATTAATAACGTATTTGATGAAGATCCTCCGTATGCAGCAACAGGGTTTAACGATAATACAGACCCTCGTACTTACAATACAACTGGTCGTCATATATTCTTGACTCTTAACGCTAAGTTCTAGAGTTCAGAAAAACAATAATAAAGCGCTAATATTTATAATATTAGCGCTTTTACTTTAAGGGAATAAAATGAAAAAGCTAATCGTAATAATCATTTCAAGTTTACTATTTCTATCTGGTTGTAGTTCACTGAGTGAAGACTCTCTGAGCAGTAATGAAAATATGGTATGCGAAAAAATAGCGGTGACAGGTAGTAATATTAAAAAGCGTACATGCATGTCAAAAGAGTTGGCAGAAGAAAGACGCAAAAAAAACCAAGAGGCAATGAGAGAAATTAACAAAAGAGGAAATATTTACCAAGATAGGAACTAATTTTACTACTAAGTTTAATTGCAATATTTTAACTTATTTTTGAAATCTTGATGTGTTAGTACTAATAATAATACGGACAGGTTATCTATATTAAGTAAACTATTTGCTATTAAACTTACCCCTCCTCCAGGCTACATTATTTCATTGATTTTCGACTATCTGCCAAACCTTGTTAACGTGGTAACTTTGTATTTAGTTGGTGCTTTATCGTATTTCAATAACGTATGTTTTACAAAATTATTATATATGATTTATCTCTTGGTTTAGTTAAGTGGTTGATTTTAATTGTAATAAGTGTTTTAAGTGTTTGTCGTTATTTATAATTTATAGCTTATTTATTCTGAGTAATTATAAACTTTAGTTGTTCTATTTCTAGCGATAATCATTGTAGAGGCTCCCGGCAAAAGTATCTGTAAATATGAATATAGAGGGTATCCCGCATTACACTTAATAGGGAGTAACTCTTCTTAAGTACATTCAATATTAACAGTTAAGGCCGTATCAAATACATGTAGCTTATCTGATAATTTTGGATGTTTTAACTTTGATTTACCGGTTAATGTGATACTCAGATGAATGTTACCAAATTAGTAAATAAAGAGATGGTTTCAATATTATTAGAACAAGTATTAAGGAATAATATTGGCCAGTTAATAACCAAATGTTCAAGCACTACCTTCACAATTGAGTTCATAATTTCCTCTCATTAAACAAACACTCATCAGTCGATGCTCTTTTCGAGTATAAAAATGATAATGAACATTTTTACGACATATCAAAGAAAGTTTATTTATGATTTGCAGCTGGCTAGCTCAATAAATCAGGTTAAACACGATGTAGGCCAAATTACAAAATAATATAACCAAACTTATAATCTGACATGTGTACCAATAGTTCTAAACTGAATTTTTCAAACAAATTAAATGCAGGCAGTAGTAGGTATTTACATAAAAGCTACACAGGTAGCTTGGTTATAATCTGCCTATCCTAAAAAGATCAGGATAAAATTTAAGTGATTACTTCAAAAGGTTTTTTCCACATATCTAAGTTAAAAAACATAAAATTTACAACTCAGATTGCAAAATAAGGAAGGAGTAAGTAATTATGTATGTTTACACATTAATTGGGTCCATTCCTATAATAAATTTTACAAGCATACTATAAGTCATATACATCTTATTGTTAAGGTATAAAAGTGAGGTTATCTAATTGATAGTAAGGTTATTTTTTATTTCACCTTAAATAAAAGAGACACTTTTTTAAACCTGCAGCTTTAGATAAGTCTACTAAATATGAATGTTTTTATATATTTTAATGATGCTTTGTTACAAATCTTTACAAACGCTCAAGTTATTGTTATTAAAGTATTTTATTTTAAGGTGATATAAGCTTTAAATATACACATATTACTTTTTCAATAAAATCAGCTGCTTACTGTTGATTTTAATGTAATGGTGAAAGATACATTTGTTATTTTTGCTGGTTTAAAGTTAATAATGTGTTGACCTCTTTGTTTCTCTAGTACTATCATCCGTCACACAATAAAGTCCTACTGTACCTTCATATAGGCATTTTTAGTCTTATTAAGTGGCTTTATTGCGCATTAATTTTAAAAATTAAGCATAAATAATAAAATAGTATTCTAGGGAGAATCAAATGTTAAACAATAAAATTTCAAAGGCAGTTCGCTTAGCGATTGCTTTTGGTACAGCATCAACGGCTGTTTTCGCTGCAAATTCAATTGCGGCAGAAGAAGGCGTTGAAAAAGTAGAACGTATAGAGGTTACAGGCTCGCGTATTAAGCGTTTTTCAGAGGTTTCACCTACTCCTGTAACTACAATTACTGGCGAAGAGCTATCTAATGCCGGCATCACAAACATATCAGATTTGTTACAAAAGCTGCCTTCATCTGGCGTAGGCTCTGCACCTACAACAACTACTAACACTATTTTTGGTGCGGGTATAAATACTACAGATCTTCGTCAGCTTGGAGAAGGTCGTACTTTAGTACTTGTAAACGGTCGTCGATACGTAGGTGCTTCTGTAGATAATCCTGCGGTAGATTTAAACGGCATTCCGACTGAAATGATTGAACGTATGGATATTGTTCATGGCGGCGCGTCAGCAGTTTACGGTTCAGATGCAATTGCGGGTGTAGTTAATATTATTTTGAAAAAGTCTCAAGATACTATGGACTTCAACTACAAAAAATCTATTACAGAACAAAGTGGTGGTGAAGAAGAGTCTTTTTCATTCACATTTGGTGGTGAAAGCGACAAAATAAGTTTTATTACGAGCTTATCTTACTCAGAAACAGAACAGCTTGAAGCTCAAGACCGTGACTTTCTTCGTAACCCAGTTTCTGGGATGTTAAACCCTGATAATGTTTCTGACACAGATGGAATTCCACAGAATATTTTAGCTACAGGTGAGTTTGCCGGTTTGCAAACACTAGGCTATTACGATCGTGCAGGTGATGCATTCTTACCTGATGGCCATGTTGTATTTGGTGATAATGGTGAATTTAGTCCCGTTATAGTTGGTGGTGTAACAAGACCTGCGCCGAATAATCAACTTAGATATTTTGGTGACGGCTTCTCTAATGGTTACAAATTTATTGAACATCAAGATCTTGCAACACCACTTAATCGTTTTAATGTTTTTACAAACATTGTAAATAATTATGCTGACGATCATTCAATGAATTTTGAAGTTTCTTTTTCAAAAGCAAGTGCTTATGCAGAAAGTAGCCCAATTTTCCTTGCTGAATCGATTCGTTCAGATAATGCATTTTTAGACCCGGCTGCTAAAGCACAACTAGATGAAGCTGATAGAGATTCAGTTACAATTTATAAGCTAGCTTCGGGTTTCGGTAATCGTACCTATGAAGATGATCGCACAACACTTAATACAACTCTTTCTTTCCAAGGGTTACTACTAGAAGAGTTCGATTACGAAGTATATTTTAGTTACGGTCGCAATAAAAACGACACTACATGGAACGGTGAATTCCTTACTGAGAACTTTAACAAGGCTATTGACGCGGTAGAAATTGACGGAGCAATTCGTTGTGCAGACCGTGATTCAGATGGTTCTTTAGTTGGTGCGTTAGATGGTTGTCAGGCATTGAGCCTGTTCGGTCTTAATGGTGCATCTCAAGAAGCTTTAGATTACGTTACTACCTCAGCATCAATTTCTAAAGTTAAACAGCAGCAAGTTATTGGTGGTGTTATTTCTGGTTATGCTTTTGATATGCCTGCCGGTGGTGTTTCTTTTGCTTTAAGTGCTGAGCATCGTAAAGAAACTGGTTCTAATGAACCTGGTGCAGCAATGCAGAATAATCTAGTGTTTGGTAACTTTGTAAAAGCATGGGATGGTGAATTTACAGTTGATGAAATTGGTGTTGAAATGTCAGTTCCATTATTAGTGGATGCACCATTTGTTGATTCATTAAGCCTTGAGTTAGCCGCTCGTTACATGGATTACTCTTCAGTGGGCGATAATGTAGCTTGGAAGGTAGGCTTTAACTATGCAATGAACGATGAACTTCGTTTCCGTGGTACAAAGTCTAAGTCGGTTCGTGCTCCATCATTATCTCAACTTTATTCTGCTGGTACTCAGTCATTCGCGTCTTATGGCGATCCATGTGACCAAACTAATATATCTACAGCGAGTGATAGCAAAAAAGCAAACTTAATTGCTAACTGTCAAGCTGCAGGTATTCCAAACCCAGGTACTACAGTTGGAGATTGGAGACCATCTGATGATTGGCGTAGTGTTACTCCACCAAGTGTGAATTCAGGTAATGCAAACCTTCAAGAAGAAACGTCTGACGATACATTATTTGGTGTAATTTATACCCCAACTGAAAATATCACGTTAATTGCAGATTATTGGAGTTTTGACGTTGAAGATGCAATTAACTCTTTAGGTGCACAGCGTGTTATTGATGATTGTTACGAAGCGTCTAGTTTAGATAATAGTGCTTGTGACTTAGTTGACCGTGATCCTACGACTCTTGATATTTCTGAGGTTCGTAATGGACCATATAACTTAGCATCTTACTCTCTTAAAGGTGTTGATTTAGAAGGTACATACAAGTATGAAACGAGCTACGGTTCATTTAACTTCCGTTTACTAGCAAGTTACCTTGAGCATAGAGAGTTTAATACAGATGTTTCTAGCGAAGGCTATGAACCAACACCTACAGTTGGTGAAGTAAGATACCCTCGTTGGCAGGGTAACCTAACGGTAGGCTATACTTACGATGATTTATACGTAGGTATGATTGGTAAATACCGCCATTCAACAGTATTAGACAGAGAGTGGACTGCTGAAAATAACAACTATAATGATGTTCCTTCTTATACAGAATGGTCAATAAACGGTCGTTATACTGTTAGCGAAATGCTTGAAGTAAGATTAGGTGTTTCAAACTTATTTGATATTACACCTCCTAGAAATCCTGGCACATACGATGAAGGTGAGTATTACGACGTATACGGCAGACGTTTCAACTTAGGACTAAACTTACGTTTCTAATATCTTTAGTTAATAAGTTTATAAACGAAAGTGTTTAATATTAAAGCCTACTGAAATTTCAGTAGGCTTTTTTTATATTTTACTTGCCCTAATATGTGTTTATACCAACCGGCCTATATAGGGATTTATTTAACGATAAGTAAATCGCGCTATAACTAGGCAGAAATTTTTTATATCTAGTTGATATTACGTTTCGTAAGATAGGAAAATGTTGGATTTACTTAGCGGTTCTTCAGACGTTTAAAAAACAGAATGGATACCAACGAAAGATTATGTTTCATTACTTAAGCTGAAAATGTGGTGATTGGATATATTCTTGGGTAGTACAGCCCTCAACCTTGATCATATCTGATAGGCCAATTACTCTATTGATAGAGTGGTTACGTGCTTCAAAGCTACGTTAACAACGTCTTCGTATCCTTTAAAAGCCTATTCTAAATTTATTACATTCTAATCTGATGAATAGGGTGGTGCTTTAATATCTTTGAGTTTTAAAGCTATCAGCAACATCACATTACATCACGCATAACAGCAGCTCTTTCACTTTTTCGTTTCAGTATTAAGCTTGCGTCACTCGCATAGCGTCTTTATCTATATAAGGAGTTATTAACACTCCTACCTCGCCGACTTTCTGAAATACAGACTAAGCATTTATACATATTTAATAGTAATTACTACTAAAAGTGACTCAGCTATTTTAGTTAGCCTGCTATTTGTGCGCGATTTAGGAAATCAATGAACATATAGCTTTATGGATGTTTTCTTTTTTAGAAAGGCGAAATAGTGCTTTTCAGATAGTTGAATAGCTATAGTTGTCTCAATTGGCTTTGTTAATTTTTTTATTTTCTATTAACTATTCATTTTTTTGCATGCTTTTACACTTACATAATCTGCCACAATAAGGAAGTAAGTAATTTGTTTTAGGCGAGATTTAGATATGATTTCTTCTATAGGCAGCACTTATTTTAAATTATTTTTTTGCAATAATACAACCATATAACAAGACAGCAATACAATAATAAATTATTGCAAAAAGGGCATCGTGTTTGTTTTTTGTTACTTTAAAGCTTTGTAAATAAAGAGTTTTATTTGGTTAGCCAAGTGTTGACCTTTTGCATAAGTTAGGACTACTATTCGAATCAAAATAGGTACTGCAATTAAATGCAGACCGTTTTTGAAGGCAAAACAATTAAAATAGTATTCTAGGGAGAATCCAATGTTAAATAATCAAGTTTCAAAAGCTGTTCGCTTAGCGATTGCTTTTGGTGCAGCATCTACAGCTGTTTTTTCTATGAACACAATCGCTGCAAACGAAGGTGTTGAGAAAGTAGAGCGTATTCAAGTAACGGGTTCACGCATAAAGCGCACTGATATTGAAACAACCGTGCCAATCACATCAATTGGCCGAAGTGATATTATTCAAATGGGCGCATTGAATGTAGCTGATGTTTTGAATCAATCCCCGGTCACTATTGCTGGTTCAAACCAATCAAATAGTGCATTTGGTACTACAGGCGTTGGTCTTAACACTACATCTTTACGTAACTTAGGTTCTTCAAGAACATTAGTATTAGTGAATGGTCGTCGCTTTGTATCAGGCGTTTCTCCATCAAGTGGTTATGCGGTTGACTTAAATGCAATACCAGCATCAATGATTGAACGTATTGATATTCTTAAAAGTGCTTCTTCAGCGATTTATGGTTCAGATGCTGTTGCTGGTGTTGTGAACATTATTACGCGAAGCGATTTTGAAGGTGTTGAAGTTAACGCTCAAACAGGTGTTTCAGATGAGTCTGATCGCGAAAAATATTCTTTAAACCTTACTGCTGGTAATAGCTGGGATTCAGGTAGTGTAACAATTGCTGCTGGATATGATGATGATAAAGGTCTGAAGTCATCCGATCGAGACTTCTCAAAATATGATGAAGCTATATTTTTGAATGATGAGGGTGGTGAATATGTTGGTATTCAGAATTCTTCATATCCGCCTCAAGGCCGTGTTGGCGCATACAATGCAGATGGGACACCTTATGTAGGTGATGAGAATTCATTCAATCGTGCTTCTTACCGACAGTTAGTTACCCCGCTTGAGCGTAAATACGCAGCAGTTAATTTTAAACAAGATATTTCAGATAGTGTTCACTCTTTCACGGAAGTAAACTGGAATTCATCTAAAACATACAACTCGACTATTGAACCAACTCCTTTTACTACGGATGATGTATATCTACCTTCACGTGGTGGCGTTGGTGGGATTAAACTGGGAAGCCCTTTAGTTCCAGACCTTTTACGCCAAAATTTAATGTCTGATAATACTGATTTAACAATGGATAATAATATTCCAACGTTAGTTCGCCGTATGGTTGAGTTTGGTGCTCGTTCAACAGATTTAGAGCGTGATACTATCCGTATTGCGACAGGTATAGACTGGGAAATTAATGACAACTGGCTTTTAAACTCTTATATTTCATGGGGTAAAACTGACCAGCGCCAAGAAAACGGTGGTCAAATAAATGTTGAACGTGCTGCAAATGCATTAGATGTATACACTAACGCAGAAGGTAACGTCCAATGTTCTAATGATTTAGCAGTACTTCAAGGATGTGTGCCTTTAGATTTGTTCGGTGCAGGAACTTTGTCTGATGAAGCTGTTGCATATGTAAGATCACCTGCAAAATCTCAAGGTCAAGTTGAGCAATTTATATTTTCAACAACCCTTTCAGGTGAATTACCAATTGAGCTAGAAGGTGGTATGGTTGGTCTAGCAGTTGGTGCAGAACATCGTCTTGAAAAAGGTTCATACTCTCCAGGTGATTTAGCGCAAACTGGTGCTTCAAGTACAAATAAATCTGAGCCTACGAATGGTAGCTTCTACACTAACGATGTTTTTGTTGAAACTGTATTACCAGTTCTCGAAAATGTTGAACTAGATTTAGCCGCTCGCTATTCAGATCATGAAATTGTTGGTGGACAAACAACATGGAATGCAGGTGTACAATACTCTCCTACAGATACAGTAAAATTAAGAGCATCAGCAGCGCGAGCTATTAGAACTCCAAATATTGCTGATTTATTCGGTGGTAGAGGTGAAACATTTTCAGGTGTTGCAGATCCATGTGATGCAATTACTGCATCATCTACCGGAAATGTAGCGGCTAACTGTCTTTCTATCGCTGAAGTGGCTAATCGAGTTGCTACTGAAGGCGCATTCAATTTAACAACTATTGAACGTCAAAGCACTGGCGGTTATGTTGGTGGTAATGAAGATGTAAAAGAAGAAACATCTGATTCATTTAGTGTTGGCGCTATTTGGCAAGTGACTGATGAATTTTCATTAACGCTTGACTACTACGATATTGCTGTAGATAACGCTATTGCTACCACTGCTAGAACAACGGTATTAAACCGATGCTACGGTGTTAATCCATCAGACTTTGATGCGACATGTGGTGGGGCAATACGTGATACAAGAGGTGCTTTGACAGAAGTTAGCTCTGGTACTAGCAATGAAAATGATTTAAGCACAAAAGGCTTGGATATTGAATTAAGCTATAAACAAGAATTTGCTTACGGGCAATTATCAGCTGACTTGATTTGGAATCATTTGTATGAGTATGCTGAAACATCAATTGAATCTGGTGAAGAGATAGATTACAGAGGTGAAGTATTAACTCCTACTAATCGTGCAAATTTAAATTTAGGCTATGCAGTTGATGACTTTGCAGTATCATGGCGCATGAAGTACTGGGCAAGTTCAAATGATAGTAATATTGAAGGAAACCAAAATTTCTCAACTGGTGCTCCTTTAGAAAAGTTTAATCGCTTCCCGACTGTTATTTATCATGATCTATCAGGTACTTATAACATCACTGATGGAACAGACGTTACTTTGTCAGTTCGAAATGTTTTTGATAAGCAACCTCCTGTAGCAAACCAAAGTTCTGTAAGTGGAGCATCAGGTATAAACACTGTTGGTGAAGCTTATGATGTTACTGGTCGTTATTTCCAGTTAAGCTTTACTACTAAGTTCTAATTGTTATTTATATAAAATGATAAAAGCCGCGATTTTAATCGCGGTTTTTTTATAAATAAATTTTATATACATTAATAAATTATGTGTCGTAGTTATTTTTGAAAAATACCCTTATACTAAAAAAGAATATTTAAATAAATCTAATCACACAATTTAGCGAGATATAAATGAAAGAAGTCCGATCTTTTATTAAAACAGCATCATTAACGGATCTTGAAAAAGCCCAACAGCTTATCAATGATGCAATTTCAAAATATACCCAGCAGCAAAAAGCGAAACAGGAAGTTTTGGATCTTTTAAAAGAAAAAGGACTTACGCTAGAAGATTTACAAGATGGAGCATCAGACAAACGTACTAAAGTTAAGCCTAAGTACCGCATGGAACTTAATGGTGAGACTATTGAATGGACAGGCCGTGGCCGTCGTCCTAAAGCGTTTGAAGGTGTTGAGCTTGAGAAATTTTTAGCCTAAAGCTAAATATAAGAGAAGCTTCGGCTTCTCTTTTTTGTTTACTCCTCAATAAAATATAATTAAAGTTTAAAACTCCCAGCTATTATTTGCTAAAATCTCTTCACTCAAACTTATTTGTTTTCCCATGAGCTATAAACTAAGACCTTACCAGCAAGAAGCCGTAGAACGCACCGTTTTACACTTTAGAAAGAGTAATGATCCTGCCGTTATTGTGCTACCGACCGGTGCAGGTAAAAGCCTTGTTATTGCTGAACTTGCCCGTATTGCTAAGCAAAAAATATTAGTACTTGCTCATGTCAAAGAGTTGGTAGAGCAAAATTCGCAAAAATATAAAAGTTTTGGTTTAGAGGCGAGTATATTTTCAGCAGGTTTAAAAGAAAAGTCATTAAACCATCAAGTAACCTTTGCCAGTGTGCAATCACTTTCTCGTAATTTAAATAAATTAAATGAGCATTATTCGTTACTTATTATTGATGAATGCCACAGGGTAAATGGGGATAAAAAAAGCCAGTACGGAAAAGTAATAAGTAGTTTAAAAGAATATAACCCTCAGTTAAAAGTATTGGGTTTAACAGCAACACCTTATCGGCTAGGAACGGGGTGGATATACCATCATCATTATCATGGCTTTGTTAAAGGGACTAATGAAAGCCCGTTTAAAAGTTGTATTTTTGAATTACCACTCAGGTATATGATCAAACATAATTATTTAACGCCGCCAAACGAAGTTGATGCAGCGATTAGCCATTATGATTTTTCGTCTTTAGATAGCAATGCATTTGGGCAATATACGACTGATGATATGAATGCGCTTTTAAAAAACAGTGAGCGCGCAACGAAAGCGATATTACAGCAAGTAATTCAATACAGTGAAGAGCGTGAAGGTGTTATGGTTTTTGCAGCCACGGTAATGCATGCTCAGGAAATATTAAGCTACCTACCAGCTCAGCAAAGTGCACTTATAACAGGTGATACGCCAAACACTGAGCGCGATAAAATCATTAAGCAATTTAAAGCTAAGCAATTAAAGTATCTAGTTAATATATCGGTACTAACAACCGGCTTTGATGCGCCACATGTCGACTTTATAGCTATTTTAAGACCTACAGAATCAGTTAGTTTATATCAACAAATTGTGGGGCGAGGTCTCAGGTTATCTGAATCAAAAACGGATTGCTTAGTAATAGATTATGCTGGCAATGGTTTTAATTTATTTCACCCAGAAGTAGGCGATAAAAAAGGCGATAGTGATAATGAACCTGTGCAGGTACTTTGTCCTGGCTGTGGTTTTGCGAATATATTTTGGGGTAAAACTGATTCTGCAGGAAAAGTAATAGAGCACTTTGGCAGGCGCTGTAAAGGGCTGTTAGAAAATGATGATGGGCATAAAGAGCAGTGCGATTATCGTTTTAGGTTTAAAGAGTGTGAGCAGTGCGGTGTCCAAAATGATATTGCTGCACGTAAATGCCATGATTGTGGCGCGGTAATGGCCGACCCTGATGATAAGTTACGTAATGCATTAAACTTAAAAGACGCACTTGTGCTTCGATGTAGTGGGTTATCGGTAACTCAAATTAAAGATGAACTTATTAAAATAACGTATTTTGATGAAGATGGTGCAAGTTGCGATGAAGTATATAACCTCGCAAATAAAGGCGGGCAATTTATATTTAATAAGCAATTTGGTCAACGTGTGGGGCTTGGGCAAACACCTATTAATTTTAAAACTGCAGCGCAAGTAGTAAACGCACAATTTGAATTAGTACCACCGGATTTTGTTATTGCACGAAAAAGCAAAAAGTATGGTTGGAAAGTGGCTGATAAGCTATTTGACTATAAAGGGGGTTTTAGAAAGGCAAATCAGTTAAGCCGCTAAGCTTAACTGATAGAGTACATTGAACTAAAAGGCGATTAAGCCTCGTCACCGTCCATTAATCCCCAGCCATCACCGTATCCATTAAAGCTATTAGCAATACTTTCAATGTATTGCTCTGCTTGTCCTAGAAGGGTGTGCTCTGGCACCATTTGTACTTGAGTGATTACTTCCCAAACGCCAGTGTCTTTGCATTTTTCAAGCTCAGCATTTTGAACTAATGCATCAGAGACTATTTCTTTAGCAAATTTTTCAGCATCGGCTTCTTGTTCAAATAAAATAAAAAAATCGACTTGGTGCATTTTATTTAAATCAATGCCAGCAGCGGCTATTTCGGCTAAAAGTTGGCCGTTATCATCATCAGGGAATTGCATTAAAAACTCATTTAAAATTAATTTTTTATTCGTAGGCACTATTGTAACTAAAATATTGTCTTAACGCGTACTAATTTTAATTATGCTGATATTTATTCAAAGTTAAATTTACGCGTTAGATTGTTATTAAGTTAATGTGTTGCTCATTATGGCTATGCTAATATGCGGGTAATTAAACAGTTTTTTGTAAGATATTAAAAGTAAGGATATTTACTTGTTTATTAAGTTTTTACGTTGCATGTGTGTTGTGAGCGCTTTAATTGCGACAAATAGCTATGCGGCAGAAAAAGTCATAGAAGATTACGAAATTGAAGGGTTAAGTGGCGATTTAGAAAATAACGTAGCTCTTTACCTCAAGCAGTTAATTGGCGAGAAGCCAACCCGTACACTTCGCCGTTATGCTCAAAAACAAGTACAAAATAGCATCAAAGCACTTGGCTATTATAGCCCGACCGTCGAGGTTATTTATGATAAAGACGACAGCGAACTAATTGTTAAAGTTGAACGGGGGCCTGCAACTCGCATAGAAGCAATTAATATTACGCTAAACGGTGATGGTCAAAGCGATACCCAATTACAGGCATTGATTAAAAGCAATCACTTAAAGCAAGGTGATGTTTTAAATCATGGTAAATATGACTCTGCTCATAAAAAAATAGAATCTATGCTACTAGAGCTAGGTTATTTTGATGCTAAGTGGCCAGCGCGCAAATTAGAAGTGTCGCTTAAAAAAAATAGTGCTGCTATTACTTTCATAATTGATACCGGAGTTAGGTATCAGTTTGGCGATATACAAATTGCCAGTAGTACACCCGCTGAAAAATACATACGCTCTATAGCGCCTTTCTCTCAGGGCCAACCTTATAAATCAACACATATTGCTGACTATAACTTGGATTTATCAAGTACCCCTTATTTTGCCAGTGTGCGTGTTTATGCTGACATAGCAGCGCGCAAAAATAGCCAAGTACCGATTAAAGTTGAAGTATTACCCAAGCCAGCTAACAGCTATGAAATTGGCGGTGGTTTTAGTACTGACTTAGGACCCAAGGTGCGTTTTAAATGGAGTAAACCGTGGATCACAGAAGACGGCCACTACCTCGAAACTAATTTAAATGTGGCACAAAAGCAGCAAGATATTTCCATGGCTTATACAATTCCGGTGGATGACCCTAATGATGATTTATGGCGATTCTCTGTCGGTTATAAATTAGAAGATGAGCTCACAAACGACACTTACAGTGAAATATTAACAGGGCAGGTTCAGCGCCAATGGTTGACTGAAAATAAGTGGGTGCGTACTGCATTTTTACGCCGCGACCAAGAAACCTACCGTATTGGTGATGAAGACGAAGAAAGTACCGAAATGTTAATGCCTGGCATTAGCTACGCGCGCAAAAAATCAAAAGGCGGCACGACTCCCTATTGGGGAGAGCAGTGGCTTATATCTGCTGAGTTTGGCTTAGATGATGTGCTTTCGAGTACTAATCTGATTAGGGTGCAAATGCAACATGCTTGGCTACGCACTTATTTTGACCGCCACTTGGTGTTTTTAAAAGCGAATGTGGGAGCAATGCTTGTTGATGATATTAACAACGTGCCATTTTCACTTCGGTTTTACGCAGGTGGCGATCAAAGCGTTCGTGGTTTTGCGTACCAATCAATTTCGCCCGAGAACGATGATGGAGAGCTAATAGGTGGTAAGTATTTACTATCGGGCACGATGGAATATAACTACCAGTTTGCTAAAAATTGGCGAGCAGCTTTATTTGTTGATGGTGGTACTGCGACTAATGATTTTTCTGATGATTTTGAAGTAGGTGCTGGTTTTGGTTTTCGCTATTTAACACCCGTTGGCCCCGTGCGTATAGACCACGCTTGGGGATTAACAAAAGAAAGTAAAAGCACACGTTTAAGTATTACCATAGGGCCAGAAATTTAATGCCATTATTAAAAAAGATTACAGCCGCCGTAAGTGCTATTTTTGTTACGTTAGTTGTTGCACTATTTTGTTTGTTATTTACCGCACCCGGTAATCAATTTATTGCTTATAGTGCAAACAAAGCGGTAGATGGACTACATATTGAAATTAAAGATGGCCGTTTTATTTATAATGATGCCTTTAATGTACGCTTTGCTAGCAACGGATTGGACTTTAATGCACAACAATTGAAAATTGATTTGTTTTGGTGGCAGTGCGATGGAATTTGTATAGATAACTTAAGTGCTAAATCTATAAATTTAACATTACCAAAAACTGTAGATTCACAAGAAGAAGCCGCGGCAGAGCCGCTTGAAAAAATCAGCCTACCTTTTAATATTGCTGTAAAAAACATTGCGATCAATAAATTTACTCTAGAGCATCCAAGTGCAAACGTAAGCGTTAATAACTTTAAACTCTCAGCAAAAGCAGAGGGTTCAAAGCTGACGGTTAAAAGCCTGAATATTCCCACCATACTTGTTGCCTTAAAAGAGCAAGAACAAGATGCGAAAACACAAACGGCGCAAAATACTCAAGCGCCTTTAACGCACCTACCCGCATTGCCTAATATAGAATTTACTTCGCCACTTGATTTAGTTGTTGAAGACTTTGAAATAGCTAAAATTACGATTGAGCAAAACGAAGCCCAACATGTTATTGAAAACATCTCGCTGCAATTAAGTGTGGAAGATGCGGTTATTAATTTAGAGTCATTCTCAGCAAAGTATGAACAGTGGCAGCTTAATACGCATCTTAACGCTGAGCTTGCAGGGAATTTGCCCGTCAAAGGGGATGTTGTTTTACAAAGTGATGAGCACCAAGCCAATTTGCAGTTGAATGGCGACTTATCAAATCTAAACTTAAATTTAGAAACACAGGGGCAATATCCGCTTAGTTTAACGGTAACGGCAAATTTAAAGCAAAAAAACTATCCGTTTGAGTTAAATGGCAAAATTAAGCAGTGGCTTATTGATGCACAAAGTAATGAGCTTAAAGTGCGAAATGTAAGCCTTAACGCACAAGGTAATGCTGACGACTATCAGCTTAGCCTTCAGGCGAATAGCCAATTAGGTGCGTACCCAGCTGTTGACTTAAATACCCAATTGAAAGGCAGTCTCACCAAAGCAACTTTACAAGCGCTAAGCATTAAAGCGAACGAAAGCAGTGCAACTATAAAAGCCAATGTTGATTGGCAAAAAGGCATACAGGCTAACTTTAATGGCACGCTTGCTAACTTAAAAGCGCAGTACTTAACTGATGCCGCTACCAGTGATATTTCGGGACAGTTTAAAGGCTCGTTTAATGCAGCTGACGACAAGTGGCAGCTACAAATGAATAATACAAAGTTAAGCGGATTACTTAACGACGTGCCACTAGAATTTGCCTCAAACTTTAAGCTAGACAATACGTTAAAAGCTAATATTGATAGCTTTTATTTAAGTAGCGGCACCAATAAATTAGCACTAAGCGGGCAAGTTGATGACACTTGGCAGGTTGATGGCAAAGTAACACTAAAAAGTGATGAAAAAGCTAATATTCCATTTACTGCCGACGGCAACGCAAATTTAAAAGTGAGAGGGGAAAGGTTAACGCCCTCTGTTGATTTAGCACTAATACTAGATCGCTTTATTTTTGATGAAATAAACATTAATAAACTATCAGTAAAAGGGCAGTTAGATACCGCAGCCGATTGGCAAACCGATGTTTCGGTAAGTGTTGGTTCGGCGCTTGTAGCCGAACAGCAAATTAATAGCGTTAAAATTGATATTAGCGGCGACAAAACAGATCACCAACTTACGGCATCTATAGATGCCGAGCAAGGCAGTGTAGAGCTTGAAGTTAATGGCAAAATTAATAATACCACTTGGAATGGCGAGCTTAGTAATGTAACGCTCAGCGATAAAAAGCTTAGTTTTAGTAATACTAAAAATATTGCCATTATGGTTAATACGCAAAGTGGCGACTTTGATGTAAGTGCACATTGTTGGGCATCTGATCAAAGTGAATTATGCATAGACACCTTAGCGCAGTCAAAAAATCTCGGTCAGTTAAATGCGAAACTAAGCAACTTAGCACTTGAGGAGCTTAAGCACTTTTTACCTAATAGCATTCGTACTCGCGGTAATATAGCTGGCGATGTAGCACTTAATTGGCAAAGCGGTGCGCTTAAAACATTACGCGCAAATATCGATTCTAGCGACTTAGAAGCAGTGCTAACCTCGGAAGAAGATCGTTTTAAATTACCAATCGAAACATTAAGTATTAGTGCGTTTTCGGATTCTCAAATTGGCAAGCTTGAAGCTAATTTAGAATCAAGTGTATTAGGCAAAATTAATACACAAATTAATATCGACGATATACAAAATACGCAAGCGCTTAATGGCACCATTAATATTGATAAAATACTCCTTTCAGACTTACAACCTTTTCTTGAAACCCTCGAGCAGTTAAAAGGTGATATTAGCGGTAAAGTGGCGTTAGCAGGTACGTTAAAAGATCCTTTATTAAATGGCGAGCTTAATGTTAGCGATATTAGTTTAGAGGGCGAGCAATTACCTATAGCGCTGCAAAACTCAAATATAAATGTATTGTTTGATAAAGCAACAGCCACAATAAAAGGCAACTTAAACGACAATCAGGGCGGTAAAATAAATCTCACCGGTGACGTTGATTGGCAAGGTGCGCAACCTGCTGTAAATGTGGCTGTAGTTGGCGAGCAGTTTTATGTACGCGCGCAGCAAGGGGTTACTTTTAAAGTATCGCCGGATTTAAAAATAGGCTTGGCTAATAATGCACTCAAGCTTGCTGGTGAGGTAATTGTGCCTTACGGTCGTATAATGATTGAAGAGCTTCCTGAGGGTGCGGTGCAAGTTAGCGATGATGAAATTATTGTTGATCAAAAAACTGAGGCCACCGAAACAGTCCCGTTTGATTACGACATAGATTTAAAAGTGATTGTTAAAAACGATGTAAAAGTAGAGTCGTTTGGCTTGGAATCAAAAGTTGCGGGTGATTTAGCGATAAAAATGAGTCAAGGTGCGCCAATTATAGCCACAGGTGAGCTTAACTTGATTGAAGGTACTTACTTAGCCTTTGGGCAAGATTTAATAATCAGCACCGGGCAAGTAGGTTTTAGCGGTTCAATTGAACAACCATTTTTAAATATTAAAGCAATACGTAACCCCGATACGACTGCAAATGGTGTGATTGCAGGGGTTACGCTTACGGGGAATGTTGAACAACCAACGCTCAAAATATTTTCTGAGCCTGCGATGGATCAAGCACAAGCACTTGCATATTTACTTAATGGCCAACCTTTAGGCGATGGAGAAAGTTCGTCAAGCGATGCGATGCTTACGCAGTTATTGCTTTCTCAAGGGGTTAGCCGCAGCGAAGGGGTTGTTTCTAAGGTAGGTGAAACCTTTGGGCTGTCAGATGTAAGTTTAAGCTCATCAGGTAGTGGTGATAGCACCAAAGTAGAAATATCAGGTTACGTAGCACCTAGCTTACAAGTTAAATATAGCGTGGGTGTATTTGATTCGCTCAGTGAAGTGGCTGTGCGTTATCAGTTACTTTCACAGTTATACATAGAAATAACGAGCGGCCTATATCAAAATGTTGATGTGCTATATAAGTTTGATTGGGAATAACCAAAACTATAATAATTATAAGGATATAAGCGATGAAAAAAATTATATTGCCAGCTCTGCTTAGTGTTTTGTTGAGCGGTTGTGCTCAACAACTCGGTGATGATGTTGCTAATCAAGAGCTACCTTTATTGAGCGCGAGTGAAGTAATTGCGAGTGCAACAGATAATGACTGGCGAGTAGTGAACGCTCAAAATATTTTAAAGATAACGCTGCCAACGGGCGATGCGTACATTGAGCTCAATGAACTGCTTGCCCCAAAGCACGTTCAAAACATTAAAAAGTTAGCGCGAGAACGGTTTTATAAAAATACTAGCGTTTATCGGTTTGTTGAAGGTTTTGTAGCGCAAGGCGGGGACAGCTCGGGTAAAAAGTTAATTAAAACGGCAGATAAAACAGTCCCTGCTGAGTTTTATTTAACAACAAACAAACCACTTTTAATTACTGAGCTAAATGGCGACGGATATGCACCAGTTACTGGCTTTTTAAACGGCTTTGCAGTTGCTCAAAATTCAGCACATACGCAAACATGGCAAGTGCATTGTAGTGGTGTGTTTGCAATGGCGCGCGATAACGATATAAATAGTGCGAGTACGGAGTTTTTTGTAACGATAGGGCAAGGCCCGCGCTACCTTGATAAAAACATTACGGTGTTTGGTCGAGTGCTCGAAGGTATAGAGCATTTTAATCGTTTAGCGCGCACACCAAGTGAAGGAAAAGCATTTAACCCAATTACCAATATACAAGTACTTGGCGATGTACAAAGCGATAAAAGTATATTTAAAGTGATGAAAACAAACTCATCTGTGTTTAAAAACTTAATCAGTGCTCGTAAAAACCGTGTTGAGCCATGGTTTGTTAAAGCACATAATTACGTTGATGTGTGTGGTATGCCCATACCCACTAAGCGCGAAGTTAATTAAAAAATGTAAAAAGGAGCCTAGGCTCCTTTTTTAATACCCATATTTCAGTTTAAAATAAACTACTGACGATTAATTTTAACTGCAAATGGCGTGTCGTTATAATGCGTAGAGCGATACGGGTTTATATCAAGCCCGCCGCGACGAGTATAACGCGCGTAAACCTCTAATTCTTTAATATTAAGTTGTGTTGTTAAATCGCTATAAATACGCTCAACACACTGCTCATGAAATTCGTTATGTGTTCTGAACGAAATTAAATAACGCAGTAACGATTCGCGACATATTTGCTCGCCTGTGTATCGTATAATCACACTTGCCCAGTCAGGCTGAGAGGTAATTAAACAGTTCGACTTAAGTAAATGGCTATAGAGCGTTTCTGTTACTACGTTATCACTTTTTGCTTTAAGTGAATTAGCATCAATATCGTAATTATTAATCTCAATATCTAAGTCATCAATACATTCACCTGGCAGCGCCGTACACGGTAAGCAATTGTAATCATCAGGATTATATAAAGTCACTTTGACAGGGCTGTTAACCGCGTTTGATAAATCATCAATTAAATGCTGTTTTACTATATCAATGCTTTCAAATCGGGTTTGGTTAAAGCTATTTAAATAAAGTTTAAACGACTTTGACTCAATAATATGGCTGCTTTGGCACTTAAAGGTAAATAAGGCTACGGCAACTTGCGGTTTACCTTTATTGTTTAGCCATGAAAGCTCGTAACCTGTCCAAATATCTTGGCCTTTAAATGGAAGCTCTGCTTCGTCAATATTTAAAGCATCACGATTTAGTTTGCGCGCAATAGGGAAAAGCAAGCTTGGCGTGTACACATCTACATACTCAGTAGATTGGCCTAATACGCTACCTTTAAGGTCTGGAGAATTGCTGTAATCTGTCATGTTTGCTCTTAAATAGTTACAATAGGGACATTATATCTAATTTAAATGAGTTTCACAGTATGTCTGTTGCATTGCTTATAGAACAACTTCATCAAACATTTAGCGAAAATATCTTGAAAAACACTACAAAGTACCCACTTATTGCGCACGACGAACAATGGCCAAGCCCATGTGAAGTTGGTGAGGTTGACGAGCAAGGAAACATTCAATGGCAGGGCGCGCGTCAGCAACCTGCAGGTTCGCTTAATGATTTAGCCAGCGCACTAGAACTTGAGTTTCCAAAAGAGCTTAGCGAGCTATACGGACATATGTACGGTGGAAGTATTTTAGCAAGTATTGATGGGCATCAGGTTGAATTACTACAAGCATGGAATGAAGAAGACTTTAATTTGCTACAGCAAAATATCACGGGCCACGTGTTAATGAAACGCAAGCTTAAGCAGCCAGAAACAGTGTTTATTGGTTTAACAGATCAAGATGATTTACTAGTAAGTGTATTGGTGCACACTGGCGAAGTATGTTTAGAGCACGTAGGCAAAAAAACACACCATGTACTTGCACCTAACATTAATGCTTTTTTAAAGGCGTTAGAGGTTTAAAACGCATTTAAAAATCAGCTTAGCGTTATCACTAAGCTGATTTTTAGAGCCATTACTAGGGCGTGTTGACCTTTCGTGGTTGATTTTGCAGCTGTATGTTTGGTTTTTAGGCAAGGCAGAGCCTATGTAGTGTGGTTACTCCCCATAAATAGGCGATAACGAAGCATAAATGCCAAACATGCGCTGCCCTTTTGGTTCTTTCTAGGGACGATTTACTCTTTGTTGCTCGGTTTTTACTTAGCCCACTAGGTTACAAACCTCGCGCCGCGATTAAATCGTCCCTAGATTGAACAAATTTCAATCCACAAAGGTCAACACGCCCTAATGGTTACTGAAAATCCCACGATATATTAGACACTAAGCCACATGGCTCACACCTAAAGTCGAATAACCCAAACCACGATTCAGGTAATTTCCAATCGCCATTACAGCTGGGGCATTTTCGTTCAAGTTCAGACGCTTTATCTACGCCGCCTACACGGTATAAATAATAATAGGTTGGCTTTTTAGTTAAAAAACTAATTCGCTTTGTTATGTCTTTTCCGCGTCTGTATAAGTCGCTTTGGATACTCGATATTTCTTCAAGTGCCGGAAACTCACAACGGGTTGCGCCATTAATTTGAATTTGATCGCAGGCTTGCCAATCTTCTTGCCATTTTATAAGTGTTTTATAGTCACCATTAGCAATTGCCGGAATACGAAATAACGGCACAGGCAAAAAGTCATCACCACAATAAAGCGGGCTACACGTATGCACATAGGTTGTGTATAAAATATAACTGGATGGTTCTTTACAGCAGTCAGCACCATTGGAGTGAATATCTTGTCCAATCACTTTTACTTTTGGCGCAAGTAGCCCCGCACTATGTAACTTTTCGATACTGTGCTTAACAAACGGGCTGTTATTTAGCGGGTGCATTGCATCTTCAGTAGGGCACATTACACGGGTAATAAAAAAGCCGTCTTTTAAAACGGTTGGGAACTCTTCACCCATTATTTGACCATTAAAACGCAGTGCATTTACTAAGCGATTTATTGCTTGTTCGGCTTGTTCTAAGGTGGTGTCTTGGTAGCAATCAAAAGTTAAATCAACAACGAACATTTATAGTCTCAAATTATTTTTGTTCTAGCAGTGCAAGAAGTTTATCGAGTTTTTGCTCAATTCTATCTAATTGACTTGTTTTAAGCTCAGTATTATCTGACTGCTGTGGGTTTCTCATGAAGTTATTAATTGAATCAGGATTGTTTTTATATTGGCTTACTGCTGCAATAATCATCGGCATAGGAACCGGTTGCGCCAAACGGCTTTTAGTTAGTGCTACAGTAGGGGTTTTGCCTTCATCGAGAAGGGCTTTGATTGCATCAAATACAACTGAATTCATTAGATATATAACTCTTTAATAAAATAAATACGCAGCATATAAATGCTGCGCAGATGCTATGTTAGCAATAAATAAGGGAGGGTACATTAAATAAAATTACTTACTTTGACGAATGCGTACATCTAACTCGTCAATTACTTCACTCCAATCACCGTCTTGTGCAAGCGATTCAGCTAAAAAGTGCTGTTGTGCCTCATCCCAAAAAGAAGCTTCTTGGAGTAATGTTGTGTCTTTTAATTCATGTGAGGCAATAAATGCATCTATTTGTTCATCAGAATTAGGTAACCCAAGCTGTGCAAATAGTGTATTGATGTCGTGTTTAGTCGTATCCATGATATTGCTCCTTTAAACGAATGAAAACTTATTCTAAGGATTAACTCTACTCCTAGCTAGTTAAACTCTAGCTGAATTTACGGTTAATAATTTTAGGTATATAGTTAGGTATAAAGTTAAACAGTCTACAGCTAAAATAATAAAGGAAATACAATGAGTGTAACCACGCCAGCTGATACGTTCAGCGTACAGTATTTAGCCGCAGAAGATATTAGCACTGCAGCAAGCCTAATTTATCAGGCTTATCATGACGATCCTGTATTACAAAACATGCTTAGCTACAATGACGAAAATAAATCAGTATACGAAAAAAAATTACGATCATTAATTCGCGAAGAGCTCAGTAGTTTTTGGCAAGAAAAGCAGCCATTAATTGGTTTATACCGCAACGATAAATTAAAAGCAGTAGCGTGTGTATTTGAATCTAATAGCCAATTACAAGCGCAGCGTTATTGGCACTGGCGTTTAAAATTAATGTTGAGTGCGGGCTACTTACAAACAAATCAATTAATAGATAAAGAACAAAAAATTAGAGATGCCCTTAAAGAGAAAGGCAATTACTACTTTTTAGCTTTTATTGCCGTAGATCCACATTTTCATGGGCAAGGGTTTGGTCGTTACTTACTACGAGGGCTTGATGATTTAGTTAAATGTAACGCTGAGTCAACGGGGATGGCTGTATTTGTAACGCGTAAAGAACACACTGAATTTTTTAAAACCGAAAAGTTTGAAGCATTTAAACACCTTACTTTTAACCAAGTAGAGGGCGAGTTACTGTTTAAATCAATAATTGAGCCAACTATTTAAAATTATGATGTAAGCCAATGCGCCCAAACGGACATAAGGCCGTGAGATATATCTCACATTATCGTGAGCATTGTCAGTTAAAGGCTATTAATAAGTAGCCTTTTTTCATTCAAGTTATTGTTATTTAAAGTTTATTTCTATTTTTCATTTTTGTGACGTTTATTTATTTAGTGTTAAGTCCTACTTCTCCCCCCTGATTGCTTTAAACTTCTCTTTGTCAAGACGACATAGCTCAATGATTGAGTTACTGCCAAGGATACGGAATAGGCAACATAGCGGACGCTAGCAGGAAGCATAAAGGACAAGCTAAAACGGATACAAGGAAGAATAAGGAAGTGCATGAAGCACTTAGTAGCTAGGAGTTACTTTAGGATAATCACGGATGACGCTACAGGAAGTAGCAGGAGCGTTAGTTTACGCAGGACGGCCAAGATGGCAAGTGGACATTGCAGGATGCAAAAGTGGCAGGAGCTACTTTAAAGGATTACCTGGGATGATGCTACGGGATGTAGCTAAACGATAGATTTCGTGGGTTTGCCAAGATGGCTATGGATATTGCAGGATGCAAAAAGTGGCAGGAGCTACTTAAAAGGATTACCAGGGATGATGCTACAGTATGTAGCCAAACGATAGATTTCGTGGGTTTGCCAAGGTGGCTATGGATATTGCAGGATGCAATGTGAGGGTAAACAAGGTTGTTTACTCGTTCAGGGGATGATAATACGGATTTAAGATAATGGATATCTAGCAGGATGCAGTCCAATTGGGGCGTAACTTTAGTTACGCCTTAGTTTTTTGTGTTGAATTAAGTTTATCAACTTAAGACAAATACTCTTAAAGTATATTCAGTTTTATATTTTATGCGGTGGAACAACCACACTTTTCAAAAACTCATTTTCCATAATTAACACACCTTGATAAGCATTTTCACCATCGCTTGAAAATTCAAATACAAATTCACTTTTGATGCCTGGCTTGCCGTTCTTTAAAAAACCAAAGCGGCGTTTTGTGCATGCAACACTCATCAACTGCACCTGCAATTGCTCACTTTGACGTTTAGCATGAACGTTCGCCGCTTCAGCAACCTTTCGGTTAAGCCAAAATAAGTAAATTACACTACCAATAAGTATGAACGTCCATAAACTTGCCATTTAAGAGAATAACCTTCCAATTGCACGCGCGAGGGTTTCGCTACGATTTTCTTTACGTAATAAGCCTAATAAATGCGGGCGAATAGTCGGTATTGCAACTAAGTCAGCAAAAATACTTGGAAACAATTCTTCAATTTTTTGATGATGTGCGCAATTATCCATAAATACATGTAAGCGTTCAGGGTTTTCTAATTGTTTAAAACACCGCCCAGCTATTGTTAGTAACACGTCAGAGTCGTGCCTTACCGGCGAGCTTAGTACAGTATCAACTAATTGAGCGCATAACCCTTGAGCTTGACCTTTTGAAACAGATCTTAGTGCTGCGGTTATAGCTAATGTATCGTTATTACTAATTGCGGCCTGCGTGTAATCAACAAGTAACTCACTCATTGATGTTGGTATTTCAACGTGTTCAAGCATGGCACTGAGTGGTTGCAGTACTTCAATAGGTAAATGCGCCCATGCTTTTTGCAGATTACTTAAGTTTGTATCGCTGTCTAAGCGTAGTGCAAAATCGGCAATACCCTGCAGTGCAACACTTTGCCAATTATCAAAACCAATTTTACCGCTAAAGTATAACTGTGCATGCTCGTAATACTGTGACGCAGGCTGTTTTAATAGTACTTTTACTTGGGCGTTAAATGCCGCTAATTTATTTGCGTTTGGTGTAAAAACATAAGGGTTATTATCAAGTTTTCCATCGGCTTGCTCACCTGTAATTTCAGTGCCTAGCGCTTGAATAACCATATCAGCAAAGTGATCGCGACTAGCACTTACAAGCATACTTTGCTCATCAAGTGGAAACTTTAAAAACCATACATACGGTTCTTTACTGGCTTTAGTATCCCAAAATTGAATAGCGAGCCAAGCGTGGCCAGCAAGAGGATAAGGGTAAGGCACTTGAGCTTGTTCAATAGCTAAAAATTGTTTTTTATCGAGTTTAGTAATATGCCTGCCAATATCAAAAGCACGCCACTGAGTACCCGCACCATCTAAAAGCTGACCTAATGTAGCTATTTGATCACTCATTGTTTTCTCAACTGTTTTTACTGCAAAATTACATTAATTATACGTCATAGCCGCCTATGAGGGAACAGGGTATAATTGCATTACATATATAAAAGAGGGTGGTTATGTACCAGCAAACCCAAACTTATTTAGTGCAGCTAACGGCACTTTTACAAAAACACGCGCTTTGGCAAAGTGAGCCAATAGACGCTGATGCACTACTTTCAAATACTCCTTTTTGTCACGATACAATGGCGTTTGAGCAGTGGTTACAATTTGTATTTATTAATAAAATACAGCAATTAATAACGCATAAACAACCACTGCCTCGTAACTTTGCTATTGCTCCTATGGCGCAAATGACACTTGTGAGTAAAGCAGGGAGCGATGAAATAATTGAATTACTAACAGCCCTTGATACCTTTTTAGGAGAACCAAATGAGTGAGCGTCTGGCGCCTATAGAATATGGCGAGCTGACTATTTTGTATCAAGATGAAAACTATGTGGCTATAAATAAGCCTTCAGGTTTATTAGTGCATCGCTCGTTTTTAGATAAACACGAAACCCAGTTTGCCATGCAAATGCTGCGCGACCAACTAGGGCAGCATGTATTTCCAGTACATAGGCTCGATAGACCTACGTCGGGCGTATTGCTGTTTGCACTGAGCTCTGAAGCAGCTCGCGATATGAACCAGCTATTTATTGAAGGTACTATTGCTAAACGCTATTTAGCCTTAGTGCGCGGCTTTGCGCCAGAGTCAGTATTTTTAGATAAACCGCTTAAAGAAGAACTTGATAAAATAGCCGATAAGTTTGCAGATCAAGACAAAGCACCGCAAGAAGCGCAAACCCAGTTTAATTGCTTGCACCAAGCTGCATTGCCAATTCCTATTGGTAAGTACCCAACAGTGCGTTACTCGTTAGTTGAGTGTTTTCCAAAAACAGGGCGCAAGCATCAAATTCGCAGACACTTAAAGCACTTATCACTGCCTATTATTGGTGATGTAAATCACGGTGATAATCAACATAATCAATTTTTTAGAGATCATTTTGAGCTAAGACGCTTAATGTTATTTGCAACAGAGCTTAGTTTTGTGCACCCTTATAGTAATGAATCAATAACAATTAAAGCGCCACTAGGTGAAGACATGCTTGAAATATGTAAGCAGCTAGGTTGGCCAGAGCAAGAAAAGGATTATTAATGGCACATATTAGTATTTTTGTAGGCAGCGTTAATGGCGGTGCAGAGCGTTTAAGCGATGAAGTTGCAACCACAATTGAGCAAGCGGGTCATACTGCTACAGTAATTACTGAAGCATCACTTGATGATATAAAAAATGCATCGCATATTTTAATTGTTACCTCCACAACAGGCCAAGGTGATGTACCGAGTAATTTGGCAGGGTTGTACTTTGCAATGAATAGCACTTTCCCAATGCTTACCGATAAACCGTTTGGTGTAATTGCAATGGGTGACAGATGTTACGGCGATACATTTTGTGGCGCAGGGCGAAGCTTTGACGAGTTACTACGCGATTTACAAGCAAAGCCTGTGGGCAACCGCCTAGAAATAGATGCATGTGAAGATTTTGAACCATGGCCAGTAACCGAGCCTTGGTTAAAAGTATGGCTAGAAAAACTACCGGCTTAATACTTAACTTTAAGGTATTAAAAAAGGAGCGCATGCGCTCCTTTTTACTTTTTTACTTTTAATATAGTTTTATAAATTAACTACTTCTAACATCTACTTTAAGTTTTAGCTTCTGACCAGGTTGTAAGTATTTTTGACCTGCTAAATTATTCCACTTAATAATTTCGTTAACGCTTAGATTAAACTTAGACGCAATACGTGCAAGTGAGTCACCTCGGCGTACTTTGTATGTAATAGTACGGTTGGTACTTGCCGTTGCTTGTGTTTTATTAGCTGATTTATACACAGTTAGTTTTTGATTTAGGCGCAGTACAGAGTTTTTCTTTAGCTTATTCCATTTAGCCAGCTCATCCATAGTTACGTCATATTCGCGGCTAATGTCCCATAACGTGTCGCCACTTTTAACTGTGTGCGAAAGCTTTGTGCGAGTTGCTTTATTAGCAGCTAAACGCATCTGCTTTGGTAAATGCTCGCTATTTATAGCGCCATCAGTAAGCGGGACTAATAACTCTTGGCCTACTTTAATCGTATTTGATTTGAGTTTATTAAGCGATCGGATTGCACTTGAGCTTGTTGTAAACTTTTTGGCAATTACCGATAAGCTGTCGCCTCGAGCCACAATATAACGCTGCCAGCGTAATCTATTTTTAACATCAGTGTTTGCTAGTTTTTGGCTAAATTCCTCTGCTTTATCAACAGGCAATAATAAAGAGTGAGGGCCATTAGGATCAGTTGCCCAGCGGTTAAAACCAGGGTTTAATCTGTATAGCTCAGTAAGCGTCATATCAGCCATATCAGCAGCAAGCGCTAAATCTATTTGCGAGCCAACATCAACCACTTCAACCACTTGTGCATTAATTACTGGTTGCCATGTAACATTAAAATCATCTGAGCGTTTTAATAAATCGGCAAGTGCTAATAACTTTGGTACGTAGGCTGTTGTTTCGCTAGGTAAATCAAGAGACCAAAAATCGGTAGGTAAATGCTTTTTACGATTCTTTTTAATCGCGCGCATTAAACGCCCTTCACCTGAGTTGTAAGCAGCAATCGCATTTAGCCAATCGCCTTCAAGTGTTTTATGTAAATACGATAAGTAGTCAAGTGCTGCGCGAGTCGATTGCACTATGTCGCGACGACCGTCGTACCACCAGTTTTGTTTTAAATCGAACCGCTCACCGGTTGCAGGCATAAACTGCCAAATGCCCGATGCGCTGCGATTAGAATAACCAAACGGGTCAAATGCACTTTCTACAATAGGCAGTAGTGCAATTTCGATTGGCATTTCGCGCTTTTCTACTTCTTCAACTATAAAGTGTAAGTAAGGTTCTGCACGTTTAGAAATACGATCTAAATAGGCTTGGTGGCGAGCGTAATAATTACGTTCAGTAACAACAGGGCGGTTTTGCGGTATTTCGATAGAAAGTTGGTAGCGAATTCGCTCCCACACATCATCAAACACGGGAGCTTCTTGCTCATCAGGGTCAACTTGCTGATATTGTGCGTTTACCATCAATGCATTGTTAATGTCGTTAGGACTTGCGCCTTCGAGTTGTTGGTTTGCTTGCGTGGCGACTTGAGAGTCTGAGTCTAGAGTTGTCACAGTTTGACAACCACTTAGCGCTAACGCCAAGGCTACTAATAGGGGAGATTTATTCATAAATACCAATACATCGGGTAAAAAACTCGGCGAATACTACCTGTTATGAGTTAACATTGCCACTTAATGACTTTTTAAAACGCAGAAATAGAATCATCACTATATCTTAAGTTAATGATTCTAATAAAATAAATATTAAAGTATTAGTTTGTGCATTAAAAATTGTCTTTGAACTGTCTCAGACTAGCAAAGTTTCCCCAAGGTTCATTGTTTTTTGTAACCGAGATGAATTTTTCTGGCACTAACTCTGTAATGGTTGGCAAATCGCTACGCATAAATGGATTTATTTTTAGCTCCTGTCCAATAGAAGTGGGTAGGGAAATTTGGTTATTACTACGTAATTCATCTACTTTTTTACTGTACGCGAGTAGTTCTGGGTTACGTGGTTCAACCGCTTTGGCAAAGGCAAGATTAGCTTGCGTGTATTCGTGCGTGCAATACACACTGCAGCTTGCAGGCAGCTCTCTTAGTTTATTAAACGATTCCCACATTTGCTTTGGCGTGCCTTCAAATAAGCGCCCACATCCACCGCTAAACAATGTATCGCCTGTAAAAGCAAGTTCATCATTTGTATAGCAAATATGATCAAGCGTGTGCCCAGGAGTTGCCAAAATATTAAAGTTAATATTAAGCACACTGATGCTTTGACCATCCGTGAGTGCGTGAGTGATGCCTTTAAATGGACTATTTGCGGGGCCATAAACCGATATATCTGGATAGGCGTCAACTAATGCAGCTACGCCATCAGTGTGGTCGTAGTGATGATGCGTAATTAAAATACCACCAAGCGTTAGTTTGTGCTCAGCTAGATACGCTAATACGCTCTGTGCTTGGCCTGGATCGACTACCCATGCTTGGTTACTGTTATCGGTAGTTAAACACCAAATGTAATTATCAGAAAAGGCTTTAATTGCTTTGACTTGCACCATGGTAAATTGCTCTATAAAGTGACACTTATCGCATAGTATAACGAGCTCAAAAAATGAAACCAGCCCTTAGTTTTCAAGAAGGACCCAAACCACTGTCGTGGCAACAGTTTCCTCATGGGGATTATTTGCGCAAAGATATTGAACGCAAAATGGAGCAATGGCTGCCGCGTATGTTTGGCTATCATATGCTTAAGCTAGGTAATTTAAGTGGCGAATTAAATACAAGTATAAGTACGATTAAACACCAGGTGTGTGTTGCAGAGCCTGGGCCTTACACTGGGGTAGTTGCTGACATAGATGAACTGCCATTTTACGAGCACAGCATTGATGCATGCATACTAAGTCACTGCTTAGAGTATCATTCAGACCCACATCACATTTTACGAGAAGCACATCGCACACTTATTCCGGGTGGCTATATAGTAATTACGGGATTTAACCCGTTTAGTTTGTGCGGACTTGCACAAATGCTGCCTTTTAGTGGTCAGAAATTACCATGGACGGGGCGCTTTTTTACCCCTGCGAGGGTTAAAGATTGGCTAAATTTATTGGGTTTTGAAATTGTAAGTGACGAACGTTTTATTTATTCATCACTGGCAAGAGGTAATAGGCTATCAAGGTTTGAGTTTTGGCGGACTTTTGCAAAACAGTATTTAAAACCGATGGGCAGTGTTTATATGCTGGTGGCACGAAAAAGAGTTGCGCCACTTACGCCAATAAAACCTAAGTGGCATGCAAGGCCGCAGTTTGCGCCAGTAAAAGGGGCAGGGCTTAGACAAACGTCAAAGCAACACTTTAAATCGTGCGAGCAAGAAAATAATACCAATTGCATTAAATAAGTGATCTATTATAGCGCTAAGAAAATAGCACATTAACAAGGCGAAAATTGTGACATATAGTTGTTCTATATGAATGATTTTTAACGCAGTTAGTGAGTTATTTAATGCAATAGAATGAACATGTTTTTAATAAAATTGGTATAACAACTAGCTTAGAAAAAATTAAGGCTGGTAGCCTACATCTTCTAGTAAATCTTTACTGCCAGCGGCATCGCGCGCTAAATCGTCAACTATTTCGTTGTACTTATGGCCGCTATGCCCTTTAACCCATTTCCAGGTTACATTGTGCTCGCTACAGGCTTTATCTAGGCGTTTCCATAAATCGACGTTTTTAACCGGCTTTTTAGCTGATGTTAACCAGCCACGTTTTTTCCAGTTAGTGATCCACGATTCAATACCTTGCTTAACATATTGGCTATCGGTTGTTAGATTTACTTCGCATTCTCGAGTGAGTGATTCTAGGGCTACAATAGCCGCGAGCATTTCCATTCGGTTATTCGTTGTGAGTTTATAACCTTGGCTCATTTCTTTTTCGTGGCCGTTATAAATCATAAAAATACCATAACCGCCGGGGCCTGGATTACCTAAACATGAGCCATCGGTGTAAATCTCTACGGTTTTTTGCACTGTTTTACCTTGATCTTATGTACAATAAAGTGATTATAGAAAGATACCAGAATCAGGCTAAATTCGATATGGCACGTAGACAAATAGTTTTAGATACAGAAACCACCGGCATAGACCCTAAACAAGGGCACCGTATTATAGAAATTGGGTGTGTGGAGTTAGTAAATCGCCGTTTAACAGGCAATAATTTTCACGTTTATATAAACCCACAACGCCCAAGCGAAGAAGAAGCAATCGACGTTCACGGTATCACTAACGAATTTTTACGTGATAAACCGTTGTTTCATCAAATTGCCCAAGAGTTTTTCGACTATATTGAAGGGGCAGAGTTAGTTATTCATAACGCCCCGTTCGATGTTGGCCATATGGATAATGAATTTGCGCTGCTTAATCAGGGCTACCCTAAAACAGATACTTTTTGTCAAGTTCTCGACACGCTTAAAATGGCGCGTGACTTGCATCCAGGTCAAAAGAACAACCTTGATGCATTATGTCGTCGTTACGATGTAGATAACGGTAAACGAACGCTTCACGGCGCGCTTCTGGATTCTGAGATTTTAGCCGATGTTTACCTTGCCATGACGGGCGGTCAAACAAAGCTGAATTTGAATCAAAACAAAGATGATGGCAGCGAGCAACAGAAGGGCGGTATAAAGCGTTTAAATAGTGATAGAGCCCCATTAGTTGTATTACGAGCAAGCGACGCTGAGCAAAGCGCACACGAAGCACGATTAGATCTTGTAAACAAAGAAGGCGGCCAATGTATATGGCGCGCTGAATAAGGCGATTTGATGAAAACGATGTATTTTGTAACAGCGTTATGTGCCGCTAGTTTATTTACTGGCAATGCATATGGCGTAAAACAAGTAGAAGTGCTCAAGCGCGATGGGCATCAAAATGAGATCCCTTTACTTGATAATCGTTTTCGCATAGATAGCAAAATAGATGAAATAACACTGCTTTTTTTTAGAAAATCAGGTGCACCTGCTGTTATTTTAGTGAGGCCCGATGGCAGTAAGTACTTTGCTACTGACTCAGTTAAGAACCCTAACTTAGATTGGTTTGACGAACTCAGCTACGATTTAGTAACCATAAAAAAACCTATGGCAGGTCCTTGGCAAGTAATAGGCAGTATTTTACCCGACAGCAGAATAGTTGTATTAGGCGAAATATCTCTTGAGGCAGAGCCTCTTCCTTCAATGTTGTTTAGGGGGGAGACAATAAAAATCACCGGAAAAATACTAAATGACGGTGAGCCAATTAACACAAACCTATTTAGAGATGTTGTTAGCCTTAATGTTGACTTTGTAAGTACCAACAATGAAAACTTTGCTAACTTTGGCGCAGGCATTCAAGAAGTAGCTGAATTTAAAGACGATGGGCGTGGATTTGATGAGCGCCCTAAAGATGGTGTATTTACCGGCGAGTTTACTTTAGATTTCCCAGCGGGTGAATGGACTCCAGAGCTTTACGTTGCAACACCTCTGCTGCAGCGTCGCATTGTGCAAAATACAATAGAAGTGCACGAGCCACCTTTTGTAACCGAAGTCGCGTTAGCAGAGCAAGACACAGACGAGCATCTGTTAACTATAAATATAGACCCAAGTATTGTTAAGCCAGAAACAGTCATCATCCAGGGAAAAATCTACTATCCCAATAACGAAGAGCAAATGTTTACCATAGATGCTGCAGCTAAAGACTCACGTCAGCTTAGTGTAAAAAATTATGATTGGGGTAGATATAGTGTTGAGCTGTCTGTTTTTGGCACTAATATTAATGGCCGTGAATTTATGGCAACGCTACCAACGTATAAATTTGAGATAGAACGACCCATAGAAGCGGTGCCCGAAATTGATCCTGCAACGATTATTACACCAGATAAAATGATTGAGAGTGAACCTGTTGAAGAAAAAATGGCCACATCGACAATTATTAGTTTAATTGTAGGCTGCAATACTCTTATTTTATTACTCGGATGGTTGTTAATTCGTATATTTGTTCAGAAAAAACCGATTAAATTTAAAGTGAAGCTGCCTTTTTTAAAGAAAAAGAAAACAAGTGAAGGTGATGTTGCCGACACAGAAAAAAATCAAGTCGGTAAAAACGGCTCAAAAAATGACAGATCAGGTGAAATTTTAAACCTTTCGATGACAGATGACTAAAAAACCTATAAAAAAACAAAAAAGCCCTTGACGAAATAGGGGTTGGTTCGTATTATTCACGCCGCTGTCAGGGAGACCTAAACAGCAACGGAAATATGGAGTGGTAGTTCAGTTGGTTAGAATACCGGCCTGTCACGCCGGGGGTCGCGGGTTCGAGTCCCGTCCACTCCGCCATTTTCGTAAAACTTGTAAGTAAAAGCTGGAGTGGTAGTTCAGTTGGTTAGAATACCGGCCTGTCACGCCGGGGGTCGCGGGTTCGAGTCCCGTCCACTCCGCCAACACTTACACAACGTATGGTTGTAAAACATATTCTTATTATGGAGTGGTAGTTCAGTTGGTTAGAATACCGGCCTGTCACGCCGGGGGTCGCGGGTTCGAGTCCCGTCCACTCCGCCAATAAGAAAAAATAACAGTTTAAATGTGCGCTGGAGTGGTAGTTCAGTTGGTTAGAATACCGGCCTGTCACGCCGGGGGTCGCGGGTTCGAGTCCCGTCCACTCCGCCAACTATTTAAACAATGTTATATTACAAAATTTGTATGCTGGAGTGGTAGTTCAGTTGGTTAGAATACCGGCCTGTCACGCCGGGGGTCGCGGGTTCGAGTCCCGTCCACTCCGCCAACAAATTAAGTAATAACAAGTATAATGATATCTCTGCGGAGTGGTAGTTCAGTTGGTTAGAATACCGGCCTGTCACGCCGGGGGTCGCGGGTTCGAGTCCCGTCCACTCCGCCATTTGATATCATGATTAAAATTAGTAAGTGCATTACCCCATGCACATACCACTGCGGAGTGGTAGTTCAGTTGGTTAGAATACCGGCCTGTCACGCCGGGGGTCGCGGGTTCGAGTCCCGTCCACTCCGCCACTTGTTATTTCCTCAATAACAAGTTTATAAAATCCTTGATTAAATAATTTAGTAAAACATTCTTTGGCTATCAGCTATCAAACACATTCCTTGCACGAACCTGATAATATTCCTTATTATCCGTATCAATACCTATATCAATCTGCCGATGCTCTGGTTAAGTGCTTGTGCATTGCGCTGTATCCCTTCTTTCGTAACTTTGAAACTTTTACCGCAGTTAACTTAACGCCAGGTTTAACCCCAATTCGCTTAATTAAGTAATCTATTTTGATGTAAGAAAAGCATGTCGATAATAAGGAATAATTCGTTATTTAGTTGTTTTCGGCAAATGATCCTGCATTGCTCTATCTCCTGCATCCATGCAGTCGTATATCAGAGACTTTTAACACTGCTAGGCAGGCTCTAAGTATTATTGCTAATTGGTATAGTCATTAACTTTATAGTGTTGTACTTGTAGAGCTCTTGAGAGGGTTTAAGTTTTTACAGGAGTATAGAGATGAATTAAGGGTATTTAATCAATACAGAGCTTTTAGGGTTGGTTAGATGTCAGAGCTGCCTGTTATACCAAGCTGTATAATTATTTAAACAATCTAACGAATTAAACTACTCCATCACGTTGTTAAAACTTTTTATTGTGCACAAAAAAGCCAGCACGTTATATGCTGGCTTTTGGTCTGTAAATGCTTAGCTTAGTTAAGCAGCATCAGCTTCTTTTTTAACGCTATTACGCGCGGCTTTGCCTGCAAGTAAGTCAGCAGGGTCAAAGTCATCAACGTTAATAACATCTAAACGAGATTGCTCAACAGCAGCTAGTTTATCAGCCTCTGCTTGGCTTAATATGCCTGCTTCAAGCCCCATTTGCGCTACTTTATCAAGCTGGAAGAATGGCAGTTTAAGACCTTTTTCTTTGCATACACGGTCAAATAATGGCTCAACAGCAAGTACGTCTTTAAGCGTTTGCTCTTGACGACCTACAAGGTTAAGCGGCTCATTTGTTAAGTATACATAGCTTGCTAAACGGTTACGCGTTTCACTAGGTACTTGTAGTAGTTGCGCAAGTTTATGCTCAAGTTGGTCAGTTGGTTTACGAACCGGGCGACCAAACGGGAATAACAATACTTTTAACACGGCACGTAGTGGAGCCGAAGGCATGTTATTAATTAAATCAGCAAGTGCACGTTGGCAATGGTAAAGGTGATCTTGGCAACTCCATTTTACTAGAGCAAAATCTTCTTTTTTACGGCCTTCGTCGTTGTAACGCTTAAGCGTTGCAGACACTAAGTATAAGTAACTAAGTAAGTCACCTAAACGTGCTGAAATACGTTCTTTACGTTTTAGTGAACCACCAAATACTGCCATGCTAATGTCAGACATAAGTGCAAGTGATGCACTAAAGCGTGACGCTATACGGTAAAATTCAGCAGTTTCGTCGTTGTACGGCACACTTGTAAAACGAGCGCCGGTAAGAGCAAGCCACTTAGTACGTACAAGGTTCGACATAGTAAAACCAATGTGACCCATTAGCGCTTTATCAAATACGTTAAGCGCTTCTTCGCGGTCTTCAATTTCGCACGCACCTAGTTCGGTAAGTACAAATGGATGACAGCGAATTGCACCTTGACCATAAATAATCATATTACGGGTCAAGATGTTTGCACCTTCAACGGTAATGGCAATAGGTGCACCTTGATAGCCACGACCTAAATAGTTATTTGGCCCAAGCATGATGCCCTTACCGCCAAGTACATCCATTGCATGAATAGTTGCATCACGCATTTGCTCTGTCAGGTGGTATTTAATAATGGCAGAAACAACAGATGGCTTTTCGCCTAAATCAACAGCACCCGTAGACATACTAACCGCAGCATCAGAGCTGTAAGCGTAACCAGCTAATTTAGCTAGTGACTCTTCAACACCTTCCATTTTACCTATAGGTAAACGGAACTGACGACGAATGCGGCTATAAGCACCTGTCGCAATAGCAATCATTTTAATGCCACCGGCAGAGTTTGACGGCAATGTAATTGCACGACCAACCGATAAACATTCAACCAACATGCGCCAGCCTTGACCAGCCATATCTGGACCACCAATAATATAATCAAGTGGTACGAAAATGTCTTTACCGCGAGTAGGACCATTTTGAAATGGTACGTTAAGCGGGAAATGTCGACGACCAATTTCAACTCCAGGAGTATCCGTTGGAATAAGTGCACAGGTGATGCCTGGCTCTTTATTATCGCCAATTAGGCCGTCTGGATCTTGTAATTTAAACGCAAGTCCAAGCACGGTAGCCACTGGGGCAAGTGTAATGTAACGCTTATTCCACGTTAAACTAACACCCACAACCTCTTCACCATTCCATTGCCCTTTACATACCACACCGTAGTCTGGAATTGAGCTTGCATCAGAACCCGCTTCTGGCGAAGTTAACGCAAAACATGGAATTTCTTGACCGCTCGCTAGGCGCGGTAAGTAATGATCTTTTTGCTCTTTTGTACCATAGTGTTGTAATAATTCACCTGGGCCTAAAGAGTTCGGTACACCAACAATTGACGAAAGTAATGTTGATTTACTTGTTAGTTTTTGAAGTACACATGACTGTGCAAATGCAGAAAACTCTAAACCGCCGTATTCTTTTTTGATGATCATGGCAAAGAATTTATTATCTTTTAGATATTGCCATACATCTTGAGGAAGGTCGGTTAGTTCGTGCGTTGCTTCCCAATCGTCCAACATGCTACATACTACTTCAACAGGGCCATCAACAAAGGATTGCTCTTCAATAGTAAGTTTAGGAACTGGGTATTGGTGAAGTTTTTTCCAATCTGGGTTACCACAAAATAAGTCAGCTTCCCACCACGTCGTACCGGCATCAATAGCTGATTTTTCAGTATCAGACATGCTTGGCGTTACTTTTTTAAACGTAGCAAAAATAGGCTTGATGATATATTGCTGACGAAGGCCAGTAACAGAAAGAGGAACCGCGATGATCAAAAAGATCAACCAGCTAATTAAACCAAAAGCACCTGCAAAGGTACCAATTAATAAAGTTATAGCCGAAACACCAAGTGCTGTGTTCCAACTTGCTCTGTGGTAAACCGCAGTGCAAAGCAACGCGATTAGAACCAGTGTAAATATGAGTGTCATTTTTATTCCTTAATAGAGGTCAGACCACCTCACTTAGAGTAGCGCTAGTAACAGTAATTTTCAAGTACATAACGATGTTAAATTGTAGTAGAAAGTAACTTAAATACGATATTTAATTACCCGACAGAGGAACGCACAATAACTATCGTATAGTCAAAGCATTAACCGTAAGTAGTGTTAACGTAAAAATAAATAAATCTAATAGCAAAATGACACTTTTTAAGTAAGTATAGCCGTTATAGCGGGCTGCAAATTAGTGTACGCTTAATACACAAATATAACGCTATTTATTTTAATGTATGGTTTTTAAGGGTTATTTTATTAATGTGTGAATTACTTGGCATGTCAGCCAATGTGCCTACCGATATTTGTTTTAGTTTTTCAGGCCTTTTAGAGCGTGGCGGAAACACGGGACCACATAAAGATGGTTGGGGTATTACATTTTACGAAGGTAAAGGCTGTAGAACCTTTAAAGATCCTGAGCCGAGTTATCAATCTGAAATTGCAAAGCTCGTCAAAGCATACCCCATTAAAAGTGTCTCGGTTATTAGCCATATTCGCCAAGGTAACCGCGGGAGAGTATGCCTTGAAAATACTCATCCTTTTACGCGAGAGTTATGGGGGCGCGAGCTTACTTACGCTCATAACGGGCAGCTATCTAATTATCATGATTTAAAACCGCAGTACTATCGCCCAGTAGGTAACACCGATAGCGAACTCGCTTTTTGTTGGTTACTTGATAAAATTCGTGAAAAATACCCAAAGCGTCCAAGTAATATGGCGTCGGTTTTTAGATACGCCGCTAAGCTTTCGCATACCCTTCGTGAAAAAGGGGTGTTTAATATGTTATTGACCGACGGGGTGTTTGTTTTAGCGTATTGCACTAATAACTTACATTACATAACGCGCCGTGCGCCATTTGGTAAAGCAACGTTGATTGATGCCGACATGGTGGTTGATTTTCAACAAGAGACTACACCAAACGATGTAGTAACAGTTATAGCTACAAGGCCTTTGACGAATGATGAGCGTTGGCAAAAAATGGAGCCGGGGGAATTTGCATTGTTTAAAATGGGTGAGCTAATTTAGCCCACCTATTTTAAATATTAACTTTGGTTTAATTAAATTTAGTTAGCTTCTTGAGGTTGTTGTGCTTTAGCAGGCGCAATAGGTGTAGGCGCAGTAACAGTAAATGAATTCATTTGAACTTCAAACTGCTCCATACCTTTTTCGCCTTTCCACATACGTACCAGCATGTAATCCATTTCTGGCGCAAACCATGCAATTGCTTGGCGTTTATCGTTATCGTATAAACGTTTTACTTTAATGGCTTCTACATTACCGATAGGTAGGGAGATCATCTCTTTTTCAACAACTTCAAAGTTGTAGTCGCGGCGGTTACCTTTTTTGTCTATAAGCGGGAATGAAAAGCTCGTTTCGCCTTTTTTCAATCCTTCGCGCACTTGCACTTGGTATGAAATAGCATCCTGAAATTCATCAGTCCATTCGCATTTAAGTGGGTATTCGCTAGCGCTGCTAGTCACTACTTTGTTTGTTGTATCAAAATCAATTTTATAATCTTTATCTGGGCCTGTACCGGTGCGGATCATATTGTAATGATGCGGGGTAACCTTGCCATCTTTAAAGGTAAACTTTGATGTTTCTTCACGAGAATCAGAGAAAATCATCCACTCAATATTGCTGTGGTATGTTAGTTCATAAGTATCGTCGCCCATTTTTTTGAGCTCACGAACAGCCTCACCATGATTTTTACCTTTGCGTAAAATATCGTAGTTAGCTTGATATTGGGTCAATTCGCCTGCAATTAGGCTAGTTGGAAGTAAAGCGCCCGCACATAACAACAGGGCACTTATTTTTTTATTGTGAGTAGTGCGCGCCGTGTGCAGGAAGTTGTTTTTTGTCAAGAACTGCATAATCTGCTTCCATAGTAAGTCTGTGTTCACTGAACCACTTGACCACCAAAGGATAAATTATATGCTCTTGCTCATGCACGCGTTTTGCTAATGTTTCTGCTGTATCATCCTTGAGTACAGGTATTTGCGCCTGAAGAATAACGGGACCGCCGTCTAATTCTTCAGTAACAAAGTGAACACTTACGCCATGAACATCGTCTTTTGCATCAATTGCTCTTTGGTGGGTATTCAGCCCCTGATACTTAGGCAACAAAGATGGATGAATGTTCAACATTTTTCCAACATATTTTTGCACTAAGCCAGGAGTAAGAATACGCATAAACCCAGCTAATACAACTAGATTTGGCATAAAAGAGTCGATAACGTTCATTAATTGCGCATCGTACGCTTCGCGCGAGTCAAAATCTTTATGACTGAGCACTTTTGTAGCAATACCTGCTTTTTTTGCACGCTCTAGGCCATAAGCGTCTGCTTTGTTACTAATAACAGCCGCTATATGTCCGTTTATCTCGCCACGTTCGCAGGCATCTATGATGGCTTGTAAATTAGAGCCACTACCTGAGATTAAAACTACCAGACGAGTCGGTGCCATTACTTAGCACCACCTACAATTTCAACTTGCTCTTCGCCAGCTGCTGCATCTTGAATTTCACCAAGGTGCCATGCATTTTCGCCCAAGTCTTTTAGCATTGTTAAGCTTTGCTCAAGTTTGTCTGCAGGAACTACTAAAACCATACCTACACCACAGTTAAATGTACGGTACATTTCGTGTGTAGTAATATTGCCGTTTTCTTGTAGCCAGTTAAAAATAGGTGGCCACTGCCAGCTATCACCTTTAACTACAGCTTTTGCTGAAGCGGGTAATACACGTGGAATGTTTTCCCAAAAACCGCCGCCAGTAATATGCGAAAGCGCATGTACGTCAACGTTTTTGAATAACTCAAGTAAAGGTTTTACGTAAATACGAGTAGGCTCAAGTAAGGTTTCGCCTAATGTTTTACCTTCAAAGTCAGCGCTGGTATCAGCTTTTGATACTTCAAGTACTTTACGAATTAAAGAGAAGCCATTTGAATGAGGGCCGCTTGATGCAAGTGCAATAAGCTGATCGCCTGCTGCTACTTTTGTGCCATCAATAATTTTTGATTTTTCTACAACGCCTGTACAAAAGCCTGCCATGTCGTAGTCTTCACCATCATACATACCTGGCATTTCAGCTGTTTCGCCACCAATTAGGGCACAACCTGAAATTTCACAACCTTTGCCAATACCTGTAACTACGTCAGCTGCTGTGTCTACATCTAGTTTACCAGTTGCATAGTAATCTAGAAAAAACAGGGGTTCAGCACCTTGAACAATTAAGTCGTTTACACACATTGCAACTAAATCAATACCAACAGTATCGTGTTTTTTTAAGTCGATTGCTAAACGTAGTTTAGTACCAACGCCATCTGTGCCTGCAACTAATACTGGTTGCTTGTAGCCTTCAGGAATTTCGCAAAGTGCGCCAAAACCACCAATTCCGCCCATTACTTCAGGACGACGAGTTTTTTTAACTACGCCTTTAATACGCTCAACAAGTGCATTACCAGCGTCGATATCTACGCCCGCGTCTTTATAGCTTAGAGACTGTTTTTGTTCGCTCACAGGTTTTCCTCAAAATAGTTGTTTTGGGTTGCTTAGAAACGCGCGTATTTTACAACAATTGCAAGGTCGCGGCTAGCTCAAATGTAATTTTGAAATAATTAACAAGGACACTTGTCCGCTGTCTGTTGTTTAAATAAACAAAAAAACGCCCGTAGGCGTTTTTTTAGTATTAAAGGCGTTAAATTAACAGCTATGCTTTTGCGGTTAATATGGCTCGAAGTGGAGCGGGGTAGCCTTCAATTGTTTTACTTGTATCGTTTGGATCTAAAAAGTCGATTAACGATTCGTTTTCCATCCAATCGGTTTTGCGTTGCTCTTCAAGCGTGGTAATAGCGCAATCTTTTATTTGCACATCTTTAAAGCCAACGCGTTCCATCCACAGTTTTAATGCTGCAGTACTTGGAATAAACCAAACGTTGCGCATTTTAGCGTAGCGGTCGGTAGGGACTAATACTGTGTTTTCATCACCTTCAATTACTAGCGTTTCAAGTACGAGTTCGCCGCCTGGGCGAAGCTGCGCTTTTAACTGTGCTAAAAAGTCGATAGGTGAGCGACGATGATAAAGTACGCCCATCGAAAAAACCGTATCAAACGCTTTAAGTTCCGGTAATGCTTCAACGCCTAGTGGCAGTAAATGCACGTTTTCGTCTGGGTTGTAGTGTTTAATTGCCTGAAACTGACATAAAAATAAATCAGACGGATCAATACCCACTACAAACTCTGCGCCTTCACCGCGCATACGCCATAAATGATAACCTGAGCCACAACCAATATCTAAAACGGTGCGGCCTTTTAATGGCTCAATATGAGGTAGGAGTCTGTCCCACTTCCAATCACTGCGCCACTCTGTGTCTATTTCAATTCCGTGCACATTAAATGGGCCTTTGCGCCATGGCATCATGCGTTTTAATAAATGCATGGCTTGCTTTTGCTCGCCATCACTCATCTCCCCTGGTGCGCCAATTTCTACCTTAGTAGAAATATCAACGTGTGTTGTAGCCACCTCTGGCAAGTTTTTAAGTACTTTTTGCCATTTAGGTAAATCACCGTGGCTAGCCTCGTTTTGCCAATGTTTTAATTGTGCAGGCAAGGTTTCTAGCCAATGACTAAGTGGGCTTTGTGCGATAGATGCGTAAAATTGGTTAAACCATTGAGACATGGATGACTCTCTTTATTTAATTGCTACCATTGAGCAAAAATTAAAACATTGATACCACACTTGAGTTTGGCTAAAACCAATATCTTGTAAGCGAGTAAAGTGAGCGCTTAGTGTATCTGGGCGCATAACGTTTTCGATGGCGGTACGCTTTTGGCTTATTTCAAGCTCAGAGTAACCATTGTGTCGTTTAAAGTCGTGGTGCAAATCAATCAATAAATTGTCGCATTGCTCGTTTTCAGCTTTAATTTTTTCGCTTAACAGTAATACGCCGCCAGGTTTTAAATTAGCATATATTTTTTCAAGCACAGCTTGGCGCTGCGCATGTGGAATAAACTGCAAAGTAAAGTTCATTGCTACTACTGAGGCGTTTTGAATCTCAAGCTCGTTAATATCGCCCAAAGTAACAGTAACAGGCACATCTGATTTAAAACCTTGTAAATGTACCTTACAACGCTCAACCATAGCTTGAGAATTATCTACCGCTATTATATGGCAGTTATCGGTGCGAATATTTCGTCGCATGCTAAGCGTTACTGCACCCAGTGAGCAGCCTAAATCATAAAGATTTGAGTTACTTTGTGCATACTCACCCGCAAGTTTACCCATTGTACTTACAATAGTTGCGTAGCCAGGCACAGAGCGCTGGATCATATCTGGAAAAACTTCGACTACATTTTGGTCAAAGCTAAAATCTTTTACTTGTTGCTCAGAGGCATAAATACTGTCTTTTATGGTCACGAAGGCAGTCTCTTTGTAAATAATGGCGCTATTTTAACATTTTATACTGGATAGTCAGTGATAAATTCAGTAGCTTGACTAGAATTATGAATAATAAGTATAAAAGAGAAGATTAAATGAGCAAAAGTAAGGTCATCAGCACAGACGATATATTAGCAACCCTTTGTCATTCAGTGACAGGCGTACTCACATCAGCCAGCGGTAATGGTATTAGCTACTCAGCCATGGTGCAAAAAATAACACGTACATGTATGCGACCAGATATTGGCTGCTTTGTTTTATTTGACGGCGGTTTTACAGGGCTTGTAATTACCAACTTTACTTCGCAAGCGGCGATGGAAATTTATGGCGATTACATGCGTAACATGGGAATGCCAGAAGATGAAATAGCGCATAGCCATTTATCAGACGACGTATCAAACGTACTAGGCGAGTTGATGAATCAAATTGTTGGCGACTTTACGTCTAAAGTGCGCGAGCAGTTACATACTTCAATTACACAAAACCAGCCAAAAATGATGGCAATAAACAAGCAAGTGCAAATATCGGTAGATACCACCATGGATCGCCCGCAAGCCCGCCGCGTAACATTCACTACAAGTAAGCAAAATATCTTTTACTTGGAATTAGCGATGGATAAAACAGAGTTTATTAAATTACACGACTTTGATATTGCAGAAGCACTAGACCCAGACGACATAATTGAAAACGAAGCACGTAAAAAAGCGGACAAAGAAAAAGCATCTACAGCAGTAGAGCAAGACGATGCCGATGATGATTTCATGGCAGGCTTAGGGCTTTAAGTCTATTTACGTAGGTTGGGTTGAGTGAAACGAAACCCAACACGCTGTCTCTCTCAACTTTTAGCTTTCAACGGTCAGTGAGTTATTAAAAAAACGCGATATAAAATCGCGTTTTTTTAAATTTATGTTGGGAGGCATCTATAAATATTTGTTTATTAATAAAAACCACCATAAATTTTTATTAAAATTAAACAACAAGAAACTAAAGCTAAAATGCATGGAACGCCAAAATCGAATAAGAACCATCTTAAAATTTGGCTTCGGACATGCCCCCAAAAACCTTTTTCAAATTTGAGTAGAGCATGTTCAATAAATAAGGTCTTTGTATGTATATCTTTAATTTTATCCCTAGATGTATTGATTGCAGCATCTAATGCATCACTTTTTATATATTCCTCTATTGAGTCTATTATGCTTTCAAAGTGATCTATTTGATTACGATGCGCTTTCCACCAAGAAAATAAGGTTGATTGCCGTTCCTCATCAGAATTAGGCTCAAATACATTCGCTGAGGCGTAACTTGCGACTCTTGCCTTGGGTATTTTAATACCGGTTAGCTTTAATCTGTTCTCTTTCAAATCATCTAAAGCAGACCATATGAAGTGAATTAGAAAATAAGCTATAGATATGAGCAATAATACATACACATGACAAATATTTAAATTTTCGAATTTAAATCCTGCAAAACTATTCTGGCTACCATTGAAGCTGGCAGATCCAAGCGTCATTACAATTGCAATAATTGACGTAACAATTAAATTTCTTCTTATCCTTTGTGTATTACTGTCAAAAGGTGCGATATTTGGTTTTTGTAATATTTGATCAAAATCCATATTAATTCCTTTTACTTATTTGAAGTGAATTATTCTACTCAGGCATAAGCATATTATCTCTATTTTTAATATATCAAAAACTATCTAATTGATGATAATGCATTGCTAAATATACTAAAACTTATTTTATATTTAAATGCATAGATCCTCTCTCATAGCCGCCAATTATGACTTTTTCCTTTAAAGTTAGCGAGCTCATGTACTACTAACGTTTTTATTTATAGCTCAGGTGCGCCGAAGCAAATCATTTTTTCTCGACAAATTAATGCGTTGGGAACCATACTTTCCTCTTTTCTAATGCTGTTTTTTAAGTTGCTAAACCTGTTCTTTAAACTTATAACCCACACTATAAACCGCTGCTATTGGGTTTAGTCCTGCTTGAATGTCGTTAATCTTTTTTCGTATATTTTTAATGTGTGTATCTATGTTGCGATCAGATATATCGGTTGTGTCGCTGTATACGTTATTAATAATATCTTCGCGGGTAAAAACACGCCCTACGTGGCTTATAAATAATAAAAATATTTTAAACTCGACGGCGGTAAAGCCAATGCTTTTGCCGTTTAGGCGGGCTTCGTAATCGTCTTTGTGTAATTGAAAATTATTATGATTGATGATGTTGGCTTTAGGCTGGCTGGTTCTTCTTAGTACGGCTTTTATGCGCGCTATAACTTCTTTAGGGCTGAAGGGTTTGCATATGTAGTCATCGGCGCCGATCTCTAAACCCTGTAAGCGGTCTATTTCCTCACTTTTTGCGGTAAGCATAATAATAGGCACGTTTGAAAAGGCTCTAATTTGCTTACATAGCTCTATGCCATCAACATCTGGCAGCATTAAATCAAGAAGTATTAAATCTACTGTGTTTTGTTTTACAAAACTAACTACACCTTTGCCGCTATTAAAGTGCTCAGTTTCGTAATTTTGTTGCTTAGCATAGGCAATAAGTACCTCGGCAATGTTTTCTTCGTCTTCAACGATAAGTATTTTTTGTGATGCCATTATTTTAACCTAAAAGTGTCAGCGTTATTTTAACTTCTAGCCCACCAAGTGGTGAGTTGTGCAACGATATTTGACCGCCATGTGCCTCTACTATTTGTTTGCAAAGTGCAAGTCCTAAGCCCGAGCCGCCGTGCTCTCGGCTTCGAGACTTTTCAACGCGATAAAAACGCTCAAACAATTTTTGTAATTCGTTTGGTAAAACACTTGGGGCTGAGTCTTGTAAAATAAGCTCAATGTTATTGGGTGTTTTGTTGGCAAGTATTATTACTTGCCCACCTTTATGCGTGTATCTGCAGGTATTTTCTAACAGGTTTGAAAATAATTGCACAAGGCGTTCTTTATCGCCATTTATTATACATTTGCCGGCTTTGGTTAAGCTTTTGCTGTCTACATTTAATTCACGCTCTTTAAAGCGAGCGGTGTAGTTTTCAATTGATTGCTCAAAAATGTTTATTAAATCAATGCGTGCATTGCTATAGGTTAAATTAACGCTATCTGTTTGTGCTAGTTGAGCTAGGTCGTCAACAATGTGACTTAAATTATCTACTTGGTTTATGAGTAAATTAATGCGCTTTGTATCGGCTGTAAATACGCCATCTTGTATGGCTAGTAAATGCGAGCGTAGTACGGTAAGTGGGGTTCTTAATTCGTGGGATGTGTCTGACACCCATTGAAATCGCATTTGTTGGTTTTGCTCAAGCGTGTGGGCTAAGGCGTTAAAATTGTTGGATAGGGTACCTAGCTCATCTTTACTAGAGGAGGATATTCTGCTGGCAAAATTTCCGTTTGTTAACTCATCGGTGCCAGTTACTATTTGCTTTATTGGTTTTATTAAATGGCGAGATAACACAATAGCCATAATAAATGCGAGCGCAATAACGAGTAATGTGATCATAAAATAGTTATGAAATTGCGCTGCTAAAAATGCTTTTGCTGGGCTACTTTGCACAAGCTTTGAAGGGACTAAACCTATCCAGCCTATAACGTTATTGTTTAATAAAATAGGTTCTATATGTGGGTTGTCGTTTAAATTAGCTCTACCAACAACAACCTTTTTATTTTGATCATATAAACTTATACGCTGCCCAGTTTTAAGGGAACCTGCAGGTAAGTGTACCCACAATAAAGAGGGCGTTGCATTGCTGCTATTTGGTTTGGGTGGGGTGCTTGTGTGTTTATTCGTTTCAGGCTCGCCTGGCTTTTTTTGTGGCTCAACAATAGAGCGCCATAATTGTGTGTTTTGCGTAATGGGTTGCCAACTGCCTAATTCGCTATAAAGCTCAATAAGTTGCTGCTTAACCATTGCTACATGCTTTGTTTCTTCTTGTTCAATAAAGTCGTTAAACCCTGACGAAAAGGTCATGTATATAAACACAAACATAAGCCCAACAAGGGCGATATTAGTGATAAAAAAAGCTAAAAAGAATTTATGTATTAATTTCACTGATTGGCAAATAGTAAAAATCATGACGTTAACGTACCAAGCAGTATTGCATATTGATTATGTGCCTACAATTATCGTATTTAGGGAGTTGCTTACTAAAATCCTTTTTAAGTAAGCTTTTTAGGTATGTTGATTCTTGGGCTAGAACTTTATTTTTGCGGTATCGCCAGCACCCAGTAACTTATATTGTGGTTTTACAAAGCTTGCGTGTACTGCACCTAAACTTTTAGGGAACGATATAGCAAGATCATCTACTGTTGTAAATGTGTGCTTCGCTTGAAAAACAATTTCTAGGTCGTGCGCTTCGTTGTTGCTGGTGGTAAAAGCGACGCGTTCAAACACGATAACTTGCTGATTTACACGTAAGCTCGTTTTTTGTTTAAGTGCATTTTTTACAAACTCTTCTTGTTGCTCTGCACTTAAGTTTGTAGGCATAAGCTTATCAATATCGCCCATAAGCCATGCTTGCTCGCTTTGCAGCGCTGAAATTAAATGCTCAGCATTAGTTAATACTTTAACCTCAACTTGCCCGTCTCTTAAAATTACTTGGGCTGTTGTGTTTTTTAACACATGGGCGCTCACTTGAGTGCTCATACTTGTTAAAATACACGATAGCATTAGCCATTTTAATTTTTTTAAAAAATACATAATTACTACCTTTTATTGAGGCGGTTGACCTTTTTGTTTATTGAGGTTGCTCAATAGTTGCTTTACAAATAAGGGTGTTGTCGGTTTCTAAGTCTTCGCCCCATATGAATTTTGCGTTTTCATCCCAGTTAATATCGTCGTAACCGTCTTTTGGTCCTACATCGGCAAAGTTGTGCTCTACTGCATTAGCCCAGTTTGCGTTATCAAAGTTACTTTGCAGCCAGTTAGTTGGCGCTTCTTTTGACATAAATGTACAAACACCTTCGCCCGCAACTGGGTTTGTTTCGCTTTCGCATAATTTGTTAAGCGGCGCTTTGTGAAGTATTTCGCATTTAAAGCTTTGATCGCTTACGGCAACTACTTTATTTGTATCGGTTTCGGTAAGTTGCATAATAAAACCGCCATCACCCATTTGCTGATTTTTAGCACCGATGTATTCAAGCCCAGTGTCGTTTTGCTTAAAGTCTTTAATTATTAAATTAAGCTCAATAGGGTAGTTTGCAGAAAACGTAATGCTTTGTGCATTAAATGAACGCTCTGTGGTTATAGGCACAGAATCTTCAACAAGTAACTGCTCGCCTATGTAGGCTGTAAACCAGTTATCAGCCCATGCTTCTAGCTTTAAGTTATGCTTGCCTGTAATGGCAGAATTTGTATTTTGCTTAGTGACTGTAGGAGTAAGGTGATTTGGTTGCGGACCTCTACAAAATGTACCTGTTTGAACTTTGCCACCATTACTGATAGTTTTTTGTTTAAAGCTATAGCAGTCTTTTCCCTGTGATGCAGGGCTGTAGGTAGTAAAGTAGTTTTCACCTTTGTATGAGTAGCTCATTGTACGGCTGCCGTTTTCAGAGATTGTGTGAGTTAAGTTTTCAACGCCTCCTTGTGGCGGGCGCAGATCGGCTCTTATACCTTGAGTATCGCCACTCAGTGGTGACACTCTTGGTAATTTTGCGGTATCTACTTCACCTACTAAGCACTGAATAATATACGGCGGTGTAGCTGATGTTTGGTAGCGATAGCCAAATGTGTCGTCGGTTTGTCCGTTACATACATCAAGGTCACCTTTGGCAATTGCACTGCCGTCTGGGTTTTTACTGCCATACAGCGGGTAACCATCGTAAGCCCAACCAATAATGGCATCGCTTGATTGGTTTTTCATTGTGTTTATCATACACGTTGGCGATACATGATAATGGTAGTCATCACCTCGTCCTGCGTGTCCGCCACATATATCTAGCTGTCCGAGTGCTAAAGTGTCGTGTTTTTCATCGTAGCTATTTACGTCCAGTTCACCTTGCGAAGAATAGTCGTATATTGGTACGCCATTAACGGCAACACCTACGGCTGCATCAATTGTTGTTATTGTTTTTGCTTTTTTAGGATTTAGCTTTATAGGTGCGGCGTAGTCTTTAGCTGGAACAGGTATTTGCTCGTTAGTACCTGTAATACCAGTCATTACGTCATGATCAGGATAAGTAGATGAGGCAATATAAGCATATTGTTCATCGCACGTAACAGATACGCTTTGATCAAACCCTGCATTACTTACTGATTGTGTAATAGCATCACAACGAGGTGATTTTACGTTAGCGGTTAAATATGATTTGTCAGGCTTTGGTTGCTCGTTTGGTGTTGGTTTTGAATCCGGTTTTTGCTCGGCGCTATTAGCGCTTCGCGAGTATTTAACCGTCATACTTGCAGTATCGAGCGTAATATCTTTTACAGCGGCGAGTAATGCTGAGCGATCTACTTTTGTATCGCTATTAAAGGTAACCGGTGCAGATAACGCATACACAGTATAAGTATAGCTTTTTTCACCTGGGCCTTTAGAGCAAGGCGGCGCATATTGGTTTAAATCGTTTACGCTATTAGAGCCTACTTCACCGAGAGTTTCGCCTGCTTTAATTTGTGTTTTATCGGCGGCAATATTGTACATGGTCCAATACCAATGCATTCCCTCTGGCGCTTTATGATCCATAATTAACGCATAATATTTGGTTGTGTTAGGTGCACCGCTCCAGTTAAGTGGAGGGCTAATGCTTTGCCCATCGCACGTATAAGTAATAGGCAAGTTACCGCCATCGCTTACCTTTGAGCTTGTTAGAGTAAAATCATTGAGGCTTGATTGTTCAAGCGATTGGCTATTTTGCTCGTTGCAGGCACTTAAGGTTACACAGCACAGTGCACTGAGTAAAAAGGCATAGGTATTTTTCATCATTTAAAACTCCAAAGATTAAGAGTACATAGAAAGAATTAGCTATTAAGAGTGTAGTTCTCAAATGTAGGGCAATTATGTAGTTTTAAACTTTTTTGTTTTTATTAAGCGAAAAGGCGTTAAGTTGTGAGTTGCTTACGGGGATAAAAGACTGGGTATGAACGCTTGGTTATGGAAGGAAATATTAACTTAAGCATAGCGTTATTTTCACTCAGTTAAATAACGCTAAAATCCTTATTTTAAATAAGGATTTTCTCCCATTGCGACTACCACACAAAAAATTCTTAAATCTAACTCTAGCTGGTGGTAACTCGGTTCCATATGGCAGCAAAGTTGATAAAAGCCTTTGTTATGGTCTTTTTCTTTAAAGTGGGCGAGCTCATGTACCACTAACGCTTTTAATAACGGCTCGGGAGCGCGGAGCAAGTCGCTGTTTATCGCTAAATCGTGCTTACGGGTTTTACCTTGCATTCGATACGTATGTGTACCGAATGCATTGGTGACCATATCGCCTTGCTTTTTAAAAGCAGCGCGCCCAAATGGTGGCGCATTTTTTAAATATTGTTTTTTAAGCTCGGTTGCATAGCTATAAAGTAGTTTATCGCTGGTAATAGTGTGTGCTTGCGGATACTTTTTAAGTAAGTAGTCACATACCTTTTTGTTATTTATAAGGCTTAATACTTGCTCAACAATGTTAGCTGGGTAACCGGTAAAGTAACGTGCGTATTCACTCATTATTATTTCTCAGTCGTTTTACTTTTAAAAAAGTGCTTGCTGGTGGGCTTCTTTTTCGCCAGTAAATGGGTTTAATGCTTTGTGATCATAACCAAGGTCTTTGCAAAACTGCCTTGCTAATAATGGCGCTTCTCGGTTATCTGCCGTATGAAAAAACACATAAGGGGTTTTTCCTTCATCAAGCCATTGTTTTACTTTACTTAGCCACGGTTTATAAAAGGGTTTATAGTCGTTTTGTAAATCGGCGATAACAAAGCGCGCCATGGGTTGCGTGCTTGTAGCAATGGCATGCACGGGTAAATGCGGCTTTTTTTGCTGTGCGTCTATTAGCGCTTCGGTTGTTGGTTTTACCGCAAATAGGGCGCGAGTATCCATCGATATGCGATTTATGTTGTTTGCCATTAATAACTGATTAAGCGCTATTTCGGCTTCGCCCTTTTGAAAAAACGCCGTATGACGTACCTCTACACCGTAATTAACCTCTTTTGGTAATAGGCTAATAAATTGGGCGAGTTTGGGTAAGTCACCAGGGCCAAATGCTTTAGGTAATTGCAGCATGATTTGCCCAGTTTTTTCTAAAATAGGGGAGAATAAGTTAAGCCAATCAGTAAGCTCGGTTTGAACATTAGTTAGGTGCAGCTCGTGGCTAAAGCGACGATTAAACTTAAAAGTAAATTTAAAATCGTCGGGTACGCTGTTTGCCCAGCGCAATACGGTGCTTGGCGAAGGATCAGCGTAAAAGCTGGTATTGCCTTCAACAGAGTTAAAGTGTTGTGCGTATTGGCTAAGCATATCGGCGTTTTTACATTGGCTTGAAAATAAATTGCCTTTCCATGCATTACTCGACCACTGCGGGCATCCAATATATAACATACAAACTAGCGCCTTATTATAAAGTGGCGATAGTGTAGCAAATAACAAAACGAGCTGCTGTAAATTCAGGGGCAAAAGCGGCACACGCCCTAGCATCTTAATGTTAGTTGAGTATAATGCAGGGCTTAATTTGATTATTTTTAGATTGCTAGCGGCTTTATTTGTATTGTGGTGACCTGTTTTTTAAATCACACGCCTTAAAACAAATAAGTTTAGCCGTTTAAGCCTTTTATCTGACAGGAAAACTATGCGCTCTATATATTGCGGACAGCTAAATAAAACTCACGTAGATCAAGAAGTTGAACTATGTGGCTGGATCAACAAACGACGTGACCTTGGTGGACTTATCTTTGTCGATTTACGCGATAGAGAAGGTTTAGTACAAGTTGTATTCGACTCTGACATTGAAGAGTTAATGAGTTCGGCTAACACACTTCGCCAAGAATTTTGTGTTCAGTTAAAAGGTATTGTTCGCGCACGCCCAGACAGCCAAGTAAATAAAGACATGGCAACAGGCGAGATCGAAATTTTAGGTAAAGAGCTTAATATTATTAACCGCTCTGAGCCATTACCGCTTGATTTTAACCAAGTAAACTCAGAAGAGCGTCGTTTAAAATACCGCTACCTAGACCTACGTCGTCTAGAAATGAGTGACCGTATTAAATTACGTGCTAAAGCAAGCAGCTTTGTTCGTCGCTTTTTAGATGAAAACGGCTTTTTAGACATCGAAACACCTGTACTTACTAAAGCAACGCCAGAAGGCGCGCGCGATTACTTAGTGCCAAGCCGCGTTCATAAAGGTAGTTTTTACGCATTACCACAGTCTCCACAGTTGTTTAAGCAATTGTTGATGATGTCTGGTTTTGACCGTTACTACCAAATTGTTAAATGTTTCCGTGATGAAGATTTACGCGCCGATCGCCAACCAGAATTTACCCAAATAGATATAGAAACCTCTTTCATGAGCTCTGATCAAGTACGTGGTATGACTGAAAAAATGATCCGCGAGATGTGGCAAACATTGCTAAACGTTGATTTAGGCGATTTTCCAATCATGCCTTACAGCGAGGCAATGAGCCTTTACGGTTCTGATAAGCCAGATTTACGTAACCCAATGAAATTAGTTGATGTTGCAGATTTAGTTAAAGACGTAGAGTTTAATGTTTTCTCAGGTCCGGCTAACGACGAAAAAGGTCGCGTTGCTGTGTTAACTGTACCGGGTGGCGCTAAGCTTTCTCGTAAACAACTTGACGATTACACTAAGTTTATTGGTATTTATGGCGCTAAAGGCATGGCGTGGATGAAAGTAAACGACCACACTGCAGGCGCTGAGGGTGTTCAATCACCAGTAGCTAAGTTTTTAAGCGAAGACGTAATCACTAAATTACTTGAGCGTACTAATGCACAGTCTGGCGATATCATTTTATTTGGTGCCGATAAGCGCAATACAGTAAATGAAGCAATGGGCGCACTGCGCGTTAAGATTGGTGTTGATTTAGAAATCACTAACCTTAATAGCTGGGCACCACTTTGGGTTGTAGACTTCCCAATGTTTGAAGAAGATGACGAAGGCACATTACATGCTGTACATCATCCATTTACTGCACCAAAAGACATTAACGCCAGTGAGCTTGAAGCAAACCCAGCAGCTGCTATTTCAGATGCCTACGATATGGTATTAAACGGCTACGAAGTGGGTGGCGGTTCGGTACGTATTCATAATGCAGATATGCAAGAAACTGCATTTAGAATTTTAGGTATTAACGAGCAAGAGCAACAAGACAAGTTTGGTTTTTTACTTGATGCACTTAAATACGGTACACCACCACATGCTGGTTTAGCATTTGGTCTTGACCGTTTAGCAATGCTTTTATGTGGTACCGATAACATTCGTGACGTTATTGCTTTCCCTAAAACAACACAAGCGTCGTGTTTATTAACCAACGCGCCAAGCAAACCTAACCTTGACTCGTTAGCTGAACTTGCAATAAGTGTTGTAGAAAAAGCGATACCTAACGAAGAGTAATCTTTGTTTCGCTTTTTTGAGCTAAATTTAAAAACCCTTAAGTTATATGCTTAAGGGTTTTTTTATGGTTAAATTTGCTGCAGAGTGTATTTTAAACGAACAGATGAAAAGGAATTATTATGTCGATCAATGCAACCTTATTTGGTGAGTTTTTAGTTTTTATTATTGTGCTGTGTATTCCTATTTTTGCTGTAATTAGCTACAAAATAGGTAAGCGTAAAAGTACTATGCCGGGTGTTTTAGCTTTTGTGGGTGGCTGTTTAGCGCTATTTCCACTATTTGCTTTGATTTTTATTGCAGTGCTTGCGCTTAAAAAAGATTTACCTAAAAGTAATGGCTACACGGGTTAAATTTAATAGGTGAATTGTGTTGTTAAGTAACAATAACCAGTATTTTGATGAGCAATTTAATGCTTTGCAGTACGCAGAGCAGCTAACTGAAAACTCTGAGTTTGAAGAATGTATATTTATCGATTGCGACTTTTCAGGCGGGCAGTTTAAAAATTGCCGATTTATAGAATGTAGTTTTAAAAACTGTAATTTATCGTCACTAAAATGGAACTACAGCTCGCTTGAAAATGTAAGTTTTAGCCACTGTAAATTAAATAGTTTGCAATGGGCTGATGTAGATTGGCCAGCGCTTAGTATTAACGCACCGGTGAGTTTTAATTATTGCGAGCTCAGTAATAGTTCTTTTTTTGAATTAACCCTCAAAGCCCTCAAACTAACACACTGCTTTGCCAAAAATGTTGATTTTAGACACGCTGATTTAAGCGGTAGTGAATTTACAGGAACAGATTTTCGCGATAGTGAGTTTTTTCAAACTAACTTAACAAAATGTGATTTTGTAGGTGCCACGGCGTTTAATATAGATTTGAATAATAATATTTTAGCGAATGCTAAGTTTGATCGCTTCGAAGCACTTAATTTGCTTACCTGCCTTAATATAGAATTGTGTGATTAATTTAGTTTAATATGATTACATATCTAGAAGCGACAGCTTGGCTGGGCTTCTAGATACGGCGTGACTGGGTAATTAACGGCTTGGGCCATTTTTATTACGTGCACTGGCAAGCTGTCTTGCGATTTCTAATAACGCAGGTGAAATATCTTCAGCGCCATCTTTAATTAGTTTTGTAACGTCACCTGACGAAAACAAACCGTCACGCGGTGATTTAATACCTAACTCACGAACAAAATCCTTCGTTTTACCTGTGCTGCCTGTTTCAATAAACTTAAAAATAATACGTTCATTGTTGTTTTTAGCAGGTGCTTTTAGTGTTTCGATTTCGTCATGTATTGCAGTTAGTTTGTCTTCTAAAATTTCTATACGTTCTTGAATGCTATTGTATGATTTCATTTATTGGATCTTTTACTAAATATATTTAAACAATGGCGGCTATTATCGCATAGTTTGACAATAGAGAATGCAAAGCTATAAAGTAAAAGTTATTTTTAATTAAAAACAATAATTTATATAAATTTAAATATGCAAAAAACACTTAAAAAGCTTTTTATATTAAGCGCACTAGCCTTAACTACACCAATAATAAGTACATCAGCAATAAGCACATCAGTAATAGGCGCAACAAGCTATGCAAACGATGGCGTTATAACTGATGAAAGCCGTAATCGCACTATTCCTATCAATATTACATTGCCAAGTAACAATGCTAAGTGTACAGCTCAAGTAAAATGCTCTGTAGCGTTTATTAATGCGGGCTACGGGATTAGCCATAATGAATATACGTTTGTTAGTAATGCGTTTAGTCAGCGTGGATATTTAACAGTAGCCGTTGCACATGAACTAAAAAGCGACCCTGATCTTAATCGTGAGCAGCCTTACTTAACAACGCGTATGGAAAACTGGCATCGTGGCGTAGTGACGCTTAAGTTTTTAGTTAATGAGCTATCGAGTAAATACCCAGCGTATGATTTTACAAAACTCACCTTATTTGGGCATTCTAATGGCGGTGATATTTCCGCATTATATGGCTCTATTTATCCAAACGAAGTTAGCACTATTATTACGCTCGATCATCGCCGCATGTTGATCCCGCGCAATAAAAACATTCGCGTACTTACACTTCGCGGTAGTGATTACCCAGCTGATGCGAATGTGTTGTTAAACGATTCAGAGCTGGATAAGTTTCCTGTTACACAAACACTAATAGAAAAATCTCGCCATAACGATATGTACGATGGCGGGCCAAAATGGCTGGTGGACAGAATGAGTAAAGAAGTAGAAGGATTTTTAGATAGTAAAAATTAGGTTTATAAAAGTTAAATCACAGCGCAGTGTTAGCTGCGCTATATTAATTTTATGGTAGTTACTCTACCAGTTCACTTACAATAACCGGGTTGTTATGCAGTGTTTTATGTACTGGGCATTTGTCGGCTATTTCGAGTAAACGCTGGCGCTGTGGCTCAGTTAAGTCGCCACGTAAGGTGATTTTACGGGTAATGGCTTCAAGGTTACCTGTTTGCTCACAATCGTCGCAATCTTTGTTGTAATCGCGAGTGTGATCAAGCTCTACTTTTACATGCTCCAGTGGTAAGTTTTTACGTGTAGCGTACATACGCAGTGTCATGGCCGTACAGGCACCAAGCCCCGCTAATAAGTGATGATACGGATCAGGACCTAAGTTTTTACCACCTACTTTTATTGGCTCATCTGCAAGCCAAGTATGATCTTTTGTACTTACGTGCTGAGTAAATACATGGTCTTTTTCTTCAACGAGTACATTGCCACCCGTTAAACTTGCCGTGTATTTAGTTTTGTCGTACTTAACATAACGGTTTGCCCACGTTGCTATTATTTGTGCAGCGTAGTCGGCATCGTTTTTATTTGTTAAAAGGTGATCGGCGTTATCTAGGCTAATAAAGCTTTTAGGATGCTTGGCTGATGCATAAATTTTTTCAGCTTCACTAATATTTACAGTCGCATCAATAGGGGAGTGCATTACTAATAATGCGCGCTTAAGTTTACTAATGTGGCTTTTATCGTACTTGGCTATATCGTCAATAAATTGCTTTTTAATGGTAAATTCACGGCCGGCTAAGTTAACTTTAGCTTCACCTGCTGCGTTAATTTCATCAAGGTGTGCTTCAAAGTTATGCGCTACGTGCTGCGCATCTGACGGTGCACCAATGGTTGTAATAGCCGATACTTCAGGAATATGCTCCGCAGCAGCAAGAACGGCAGCCCCGCCTAAACTGTGGCCAATGAGTAGTTGCGGCGCCGCAAAATGCTCACGTAAATGATTTGCCGCAGATACTAAATCTTGAATGTTTGATGAAAAGTTACTGTTAGCAAAGTCGCCATCGCTATTACCTAAACCGGTAAAGTCGAAACGTAGTACGGCAATGCCTTGTTGTGTTAAAGCTCGGCTAATACGGGTGGCTGCTGCAATGTCTTTACCGCAGGTAAAGCAGTGTGCAAATAGCGCGTAAAACTTAACGTCACCAGAGGGAAGTTCAAGTTGGCCGGCAAGTTCTAAATCGCCGCTTTTAAAAGATACTTTTTGTCGCATGGGGAGCCTTATTTACACAAATAAAATATATTATATTAGTAGACCATATATAAGCACTAAACCTTGCAAATTCAACGTTTTTTTATAAGTTGATCTTGATCAAGCCAAGTGGCGGTGACTATGCTTTGCGGACATATGTCCTTATGTTTTTGAGGTCATTTGTCTATCCTCGCATAGCGCTATAATGAAGGCTTTGCTACTTTATATAAGTAATTTAGCACTATTAAAAGCAACTCACTTCACACAACCTATTCACTGGAACGTACAATGCAATTACCTACTGTTGATTATAAAGCTCCCGATGCGGCTGCACAATTTGTTGAATCGTTAAGAAATACTGGATTTGGCGTTTTAAAAAACCACCCAATCCCACAGTCTTTAGTTGAGTCTATTTACAAAAATTGGCAAGACTTTTTTAACTCAGAGCAAAAGCACGACTTTTTATTCTCTAAAGACACTCAAGACGGTTACTTTCCGCCTTCAGTATCTGAAGTAGCGAAAGGCTTTACAATAAAAGACATTAAAGAGTACTTCCATGTGTACCCTAAAGGTCGCGTTCCTGCAGAGCTTGAAGCTGATGTACGTGAATACTACCGTTTAGCAAGTGAATTTGCTGGCACATTGTTAAGCTGGGTTCAGGCTGAATCTCCGGCTGATGTACGTGCTAAGTTTTCGATTGATTTAAAAGACATGATTGCAGGCTCTGAGCAAACATTGTTACGTATCCTACATTATCCGCCTATGACGGGTGATGAAGAGCCAGGTGCTATTCGCGCAGCAGCCCATGGCGATATTAACTTATTGACTGTATTACCAGCTTCTAATGAGCCTGGTTTACAAGTTCAAAAAACAGATGGCGGTTGGTTAGACGTGCCATGTGATTTTGGCAGCTTAATTATTAATATCGGCGACATGTTACAAGAAGCGTCGGGCGGGTATTTCCCATCGACAATTCACCGTGTAATTAACCCAACGGGTAAAGCATCTACTAAATCGCGTATTTCACTACCGTTATTTTTACACCCGCATCCAGATGTTGTGCTTTCAGAGCGCTACACGGCAGATAGCTACTTGCAAGAACGCCTGCGTGAGTTAGGTGTTAAGTAACTCTTATACTTAGAGTAATTAAGTATAAATATAAAACGGCTTATGGCCGTTTTTTGCATTTTTAAGCAACTTGAGCACAGGTTTAATTTTATTAAGCTATGATCAATTGCTCGCAACGTAAATAATGGCATGCATTCTTAGCTACTACAGGTATAATGCGCGCAACTGGCTAATGTAGCCTAATTTAAAAGAGAGTTTATATGAGTTTTGAAGGTTTAGGTTTATCACAGTCTTTGGTTAATGCGGTTTTAGAAAAGGGCTATGAAACGCCAACGCCGATTCAGGCTCAAGCAATTCCTGCAATTATTGAACGCCGTGATGTTATGGCAGCAGCGCAAACAGGTACAGGTAAAACAGCGGGTTTTACATTACCACTTATTGAGCGTTTGTCGTCAGGCCCTAAAGCTAAAAGTAACCACGTACGTGCACTTATTTTAACGCCTACACGTGAGCTTGCTTTGCAAGTAAGCGAAAACGTTGAAGAGTACGCTAAGCATTCGGATGTGAGCTCATTTGTAGTTTACGGTGGCGTTAAAATTAACCCACAAATGCAGCGTCTTCGTAAAGGTGTTGATATTTTAGTAGCAACGCCGGGTCGTTTAATCGACTTACATAATCAAAATGCAGTTAAATTTGATAGCGTTGAAGTGCTTGTACTCGATGAAGCTGACCGCATGTTAGACATGGGCTTTATTCATGACATTAAACGCTTAATTGCTAAAATGCCTGCTAAACGTCAAAACTTGATGTTTTCGGCTACATTTTCAGATGAAATTCGTGCATTAGCAAAAGGGTTAATTAATGACCCTGTTGAAATTTCAGTTGCTGCAAAAAATACCACTGCAAAAAGTGTTACTCAGTGCGTTTACGCGGTAGATAAAACACGTAAAACAGCATTGCTAAGCCACTTGATTCGCACTAACGATTGGCAACAAGTATTAGTGTTTAGCCGTACAAAGCACGGTGCTAACCGCTTAGTTAAACAACTAGAGCGCGATGATATTGTAGGCGCGGCTATTCATGGTAATAAATCACAAGGCGCACGAGTTAAAGCGCTTGATGGTTTTAAAAGTGGTGAAGTACGTGTACTAGTAGCAACAGACATTGTTGCACGTGGTTTAGACATTGTTGAATTACCGCATGTTGTTAACTACGACTTACCAAACGTATATGAAGATTACGTTCACCGTATTGGCCGTACAGGCCGTGCCGGTGCGTCGGGTCATGCGATTTCGTTTGTAACAACAGAAGATGCTGTTGATTTATACGGTATTGAGCGCTTTATTGGTGAGCTTATCCCACGTGCTGAAGAAGACGGTTTTGAGCCTATTAACCCAGTAGCAGAGCGCGCATTAGATGCTCGCCCACTGCCGTCTAAAAAGCCTAAGAAAAAGCAGCCTTTTAATAAGCCTAAATCTGATAGCAGCAAGCCTAACAGTAAAAAGCCAAATAATGGTGGTAATGGTACCGGCCCACGCCGTGGTGGTTCTAAAAAGCCAGCTGCTAAAACAGATGACAGCGCGCAAAACCCATGGGCAAAGCGTGAATCTGTTGGCGGTAGTGGCCAACGCCGTCGTCGCACAAATAACGATTAATGATCATATTGGCGTTTAATTAATTTAGAACTTGGTTAAAGGCTGATACAAAAAACGCGCTCTCTTCTTTTGAATAAATAGAAGCAGCGCGTTTTTTATTGTCTGTAATTTGTACTTACTGTATTGCCTACCTGATTAAATAGTTAATACCCAAGCCGACAAATAAAGTCACACTTACGCTAAGTAGTGTGCCGAGCATAACGTACTCGGTAAGTTTTTTATCTTTGCTTGCACTTAAATCGCCAAACCTAAATACTGACTTTGCCGCAAGTAAAAAGCCAAGCCCTGCAAATTGGTCAAGCAATATAAAGCTCAGCATAAGTACGCGCTCAAGCATACCTATGCTTTGCCCTGCAAGTGGTAAGCTACCAGTACTTGAAAAGTTACTTGTTAAACGCTCTAACATCATTCTTATAAATACGGCGCTAGGACTTAAAATAATTAAATAACCGCATACCACCCACAGTATTTTGGGATCAGTGAGCATATTATTAATTGCTGTCATAAAGCTATTGTTATCAGTTAGCCAAATACTGAGCGCAATAATAACGAGTATGTGCGCTATTTGATCAAGTAAAAAAGGCACCACGCCTTTATTAGAATACGATTTAGCTATATCAATAAAGTAATGGCTCAACATAATGCTCGCCGTGGCAATTAAAACACTGCTTAGTTGTTGCCACCCGAATGTGTATTCCCACACGGTAATAATGAGTGCACTTGTTACACCATGCACAAGTACATGAAAATAAAGCTTACTGGCTTTAAAGTGACGGGTGTTTCTGTCGTTTACCCAGCTCATAGGTTGCCAGTAAAAATCAGCGAGTAAGTGGCCAATAATAAGCGCGACCAGTAAAAGTGAAAACTCCATTATTCACCTCCTTTAATTATATTTTTTATAACGTGTTGTGTGTGCTTAATAAAGCGTTCTATAAGTTGGTAGTGCGCTAAATTTAGTAGTTTTGTTACATTTTCGCGACTTGTTTTAAGCTCTTTAGCCAGTGCCGCGTGGCTGTTGTCTGATGATGTTAAATAGACATACAGGGCATTTGCTTGTTTTTGCGTGATTTTAGTGAGTAATACGTCGGCAAAGGCTAAATTAAGATTTAAGCTTTCATCAAGCTGCTGCTCATTAATATTAAAAACAAAGCGTTGATTACCTATTTTATCAAGGCCTTGCCCCGAAAGGGTAAAAGCAGAACCGGTTGCTGTTTTTATATCGCTGCGTGGGTTATCTATTTGCCCAAGTGCCAAGCTTTGCCGTAGCTCATAACCTGACGATTTAAGGTGTAAATATACAAGTATGGCATTTTTAAAAAGGAGCTCAGGATTATTAACTTGTAACTGAAAGGCATCGCCTCGGTATATATTCCAAAGTGTTTGCTCCCCCGAAATGTTTCGCAAACTTTGCTCTAGTTGATAAAGCATGGCATCGTATTGCTGCTTAGGGATTGTTTGCGATTTAATAATATCGCCGCTGATCACACCAATCATAAAAATCTCAAAATGGTTACTTTTTAATATGTAACCAATATTGGTTACATAAGGGTATGTAACTAATTTAGGTTACTTAAATATAAATTGCAAGGTACACTTATTTTATAATGTTACTTTTATTGCTATTAATCCTCACTAGGACACTAAATGACTTTACAAAACGAGCAGCAAAGCACGAAACCACGCGTAGGTATTTTTGTTGATGTGCAAAATATTTATTACACGTGCCGCGAGAGTTACGGAAAAAACTTTGACTACAATGCGTTTTGGCGGGTAATGCAGGCGCAATACAATATTGAATGTGCTTTTGCGTACGCTATTTATCGAGGTGATGAAAAGCAAAATCAGTTTCAAAATATTTTGCGTGCGATTGGCTTTGACGTAAAGCTAAAGCCATTTATTCAACGTCGTGATGGCAGTGCAAAAGGTGACTGGGATGTAGGCATAACAATAGACATGTTAGAGCAGGGTAAGAATCTTGATAAGGTTATTTTGCTCTCTGGCGATGGTGACTTTGCTTTGTTACTTGGGCATTTAAAAAATCAATATAATGTACCGTGCGATGTATACGGTGCTGACCGGTTAACTGCAGAGGTATTAAAACAAAGCGCTGAGCAATTTCATTTAATTGATAATACCTTGCTCCTTTAACAGCAAAAAATAGTTAAAAAGGTGCAAGCTAAGTGCCTGCAACATGAGAGATTTTAATACAAAGCCGTAATAGATGAATTAAGCCTTATATAGGCTTTTTTTATTACTGTAATCAATTGGGTTTGCTAAATGATTATGGTAATTTTAAAGCATAACGAGTTACCAAGGACTTACATGCTTCATTACAGCAACATGCCACTAGATAGAGGCTCAAATTTTCGTAAAGACCCATCGTGGCTTAAAGCGCAAATGTCGGCGCAAAGTAAATGGGTTTTAGTTAAAAATAATCAAACCCTATTTATTAAAGATACCCCTAAAGTAAGCTATTTAACGTATCAACAAGTGGCGCATTTAGATTTAACGAGTGCTATTTTTGTTGGTTTAAACAATGCTAAACATGGTGTGTTTGCATTGGATGTTTCTGATCTGGATGAAAGCGTACTTACGCCTTTAATAGAGGGCGCTCAGTTTTTTGATATTCGCCAATATGGGCCTCAAGTAACCATTAAATATGCCTCAATAGCCGCCCTTGCGAGAGGTTTATGTTATTGGCATGCCACGCACCGTTTTTGTGGGCGCTGCGGTAGTAAAAACCGTTCAGTGGAAGCAGGGCATTCTCGTGTATGTGAAAACGAAAACTGTAAGCATCCTACATTCCCGCGTACCGATCCTGCGGTAATTATGGTCGTTACTAAAGTCTTTGCTGACGGAGTAGAACGCTGTTTATTAGGTCGCCAAGCCGCGTGGCCTATTGGTATGTATTCGTCGCTTGCTGGATTTGTAGACCCAGGGGAGACACTGGAACAAGCTGTTGCGCGTGAAGTTAAAGAAGAGGCAGGTATAGAGGTTGATAACGTACGTTATGTTGCATCTCAGCCATGGCCGTTCCCATCGTCCATTATGCTTGGTTTTTTTGCAGAGGCGACATCTGAGGAAATTAACGTAGATAAAGAAGAGCTAGACGATGCAAAATGGTTTAGCCGTGAAGACTTAGAGCAATTTGGTAATTGGCACGAAGAAGGGGAGCATTTAAAGCTGCCTAGAACCGACTCTATCTCTCGTTATTTAATTGAGCATTGGCGCACAAACCCTTAAGGATTAACAATGTCGAGTAAAAGTAATAAAAACACTCAGCTGGTATCATCAGGGCGCAAAAAAGCCTATACACATGGCGTAGTAAATCCCGTTGTACAGCGTGCATCTACCATTGTATTTGATACCGTAGCAGATCTAAAAGAAGCAGCTAAAACCCGTGGCGATAAAACGTTATTTTATGGGCGCCGGGGAACAACAACACACTTTGCGCTACAAGAAGCGATTACAGAACTTGAAGGCGGCGAAGGCTGTGCACTATACCCTTGTGGCGCGGCGGCGATTAGCCAAGTATTTTTATCGTTTTTAAAAACCGGTGATCATATTTTAATGGTTGATAACGTGTACGAACCAACTCGCGATTTTTGCGATAAAATTTTAGTGGGGCTGGGCATTACAACAACCTACTACCCGCCAACCATTGGCGCAGGTATTAAAGACTACATTCAGCCAAATACCAAAGTATTGTTTTTAGAATCCCCAGGTTCTATTACGATGGAAGTGCAAGATGTGCCTGCTATGGTAAAAGTAGCCAATGAGCATAGCGTAATGACCATACTTGATAATACCTACGGCAACGGTTTGCATTATCGTCCGCTAGAGCACGGTGTTGATATTAGTATTCAGGCTGCAACGAAGTATATTGTCGGCCATTCAGACGTGATGATGGGTGTGGCTGTTGCTAATAAAAAGTACTGGCCAACCTTGCGCGAAAACTCGTACTTACTAGGGCAATGTACCAGTGCCGATGATGCGTATTTAGCGCTTAGAGGCCTTCGTACAATGGGTGTGCGTTTAAATCAACATGAAAAAGCAGCAATAGAAGTAGCTAAATGGCTTGAACAACATGAGCTTGTTGATCATATTCGCCACCCTGCATTTGAAACCTGCCCAGGGCATGAGTTTTTTAAACGTGACTTTGATGGCAGTAATGGGTTGTTTTCATTTGTTATGAAAACCGGCAATCAAAAAGCGATTGATGCATTTTTAGATAGCCTTGAGCATATTAAAATGGGCTTTTCGTGGGGCGGTTTTGAAAGTTTAGTAACCGCTAATTTAACTATGAAAGGGCTGCGTTCAAATACAGGTTGGGATTTAGGCCCGGTTATTCGCTTGCATATTGGTCTTGAAGATGTAGATGATTTAATTAGTGATTTAAGCCAAGCACTTGAGGTTTATAAGCAGCATTTATAATTTATATCGCAATTTATGCTGTTACATTTAAATGTATTGTTACAAAGCTCACCATAGGTGGGCTTTTTTTTGCTGGTAATTCAAGGTGTTTACACTTAGTGTGGATAAATACACAGAAAATAAAAAGTCATTAAGGATAGTCAATGACAACACCATTACCGATAAACGTAGGGCGATTAACGCAAATAGCGGGATTTGAGCTTGTACGTATGTTTTTAACTAAACGTGGACTTATTGCATTAGCTGCCTTTGCATTGGTGTGGCTAATAATACTGCGCTACCCAATAGGGCAGGCAGTAGGCATTGTAAGTGCGCCCGATTTTGAGCAAATAGCCCGTGATATATCAGGTTCTATTGGTTTAAGTAAATTATTGGATTGGCCTGAGGCCGAATTTGCTATGTACTGGTTAATAGCCCTGTATAGCTTTCCCGTTTTTGGTTTATTTATTTGTAGCGACCAAACGGTAGGCGATAGAGAGCGCGGCACACTAAGGTTTTTATCACTGCGCTCCACTCGCTTTGAAATACTGTTTGGTCGTTTTTTAGGACAATTAGCGGTATTAGCCTGCTTAGTGGGCATTACTCTTGTGGCTACGCTTGCTGTACTAGGGTTTAGAGATCCAAGTTTACTGGCTGGTGGTTTTGCCCGTGCGCTTTCTATATTTTTAATATTAGTGATTACTCTGTGTCCATTTGTAGCACTTATGACGTTAATAAATACCTTTGCTCGCTCATCGCGTTTATCTATTGTATTGGCAATTTTATATTTTGCAGCAGGCGGTATTGTAGTTGGTATACTGCAATGGCAAATACCCGCATTAGGCTTGCTTGATTATTTATTTCCGGGTGTGCAAATAGAGTTATTAGCGGGGCAAAATTTACCATTATTAAGCGCTGTGGCTATTCCCCTTGTGCAAACTGCGGTATTACTAAGCGTTGCTCAACGTATTTTTGCAAGGAGCTCACTATGAGACCATTAATTACAGCCAGCGGTTTGAGTAAATCGTATGGTACAAAACTTGCGCTTAATAATGTGGACTTTGAGATTAATAAAGGTGCGCCAGTTGCGCTTGTTGGGCCAAATGGTGCGGGTAAAACCACCTTATTTAGTTTGTTGTGCGGCTATATAGCGCCAAGTAAAGGCAGCCTTGAAATATTAGGGCATAAGCCAGGGAGCGCTGCTTTATTTAATAAAGTAAGTGCATTACCGCAAGACGCGCAACTTGACCCTCGTTTTAATATAGATAAGCAACTCGCTTTTTATGCAAAACTGCAAGGTATGGGTGCTAAGCAAAGTCAAACTGAGGCGCTACGTGTACTTGACTTGGTTGGCTTAAAAGAAATTGCAAAGCAGCGTGCAGGGGATTTATCGCACGGTATGCGCAAGCGCGTTACGATAGCGCAAGCACTTATTGGCGCGCCACAAATTGTAATGCTTGATGAAGCAACCGCAGGGCTTGATCCGATTCATGCCAGAGAAGTACGCGAGCTAGTATCTGAATTAAGTGAACAGGCTACGTTTATTTTAAGCTCTCACGATTTAACTGAGCTTGAACGACTATGCTCACAGGTGCTTCATTTAGATAAAGGCGTACTAAGCGAGCATCAAACAAAAACAAACAATACCGATAAACACTTTTATACATTAATGCTAAGCGAAGCTTATCAAAATGTTGAGCAACAGCTTCAAGCAATTGCAGGGGTGAGCCGGGTGTATATGAGCCAACATAAAGAATATGTTGTTGAGTATCAGCCAACGAGCGATCCACTTGATATTGCACTACTGAATTTTTGTCATCAGCAACACTGGCAGTACAGGCAGTTAGTTAATGGTCACACATTAGAGAATCAAATATTTAAACAGGAGAAAGTATAATGGGTTTACTTAGCGGACTTATGGGTAATGCAAGCGAAGTTGACGATTCTGATTTAGAGAAAATCCTCGCCAATACATTAATTGACGGCGAGCAAGTAGAAAAAGCATATAAAGTAGTACGTGATATGTTTATTTTTACTAATAAGCGCTTAATCTTAATTGATAAGCAAGGTATGACCGGCTCTAAAATGGAAATGGTGAGTATTGCTTACTCTAAAATTACCAAGTTTAGTAAAGAAAGTGCAGGCCATTTTGACTTAGATGCCGAGCTAAAAATATGGGTTGGCTCAGATCCAACACCAATTAGTAAAGAGTTTAAGTCTGGCGATAATATTAACGATGTTTATCGTATTATTAGCCAACACGCGCTTTAAGCTGCGGTACATGTTTTAAGTAGTTGTTGACTAGATGTTGCAACTACTTTAATTTTACAGTTTACAACACTTCCTTACAATTAACTTAATAAATACAACTGGTTAGTTAAGTTTTCATTCAGTTTCCTAACGTTAGCATGTGCCTCGACTTTAGCAATACAGCTAGAGCATAAAAAGCAATGTACATAGGGAAGTCTTACAATGAAAAAATTAGCAGTTATTATTTCGAGCATTTTATTATCTAGCACTGCGGCTGCTGCAGACAGCTACAATTCAATTAGTAACCTAAGCTATAAAAATAGCGATAACAACGACACCGTTGCTGTAGATTCTATTTACTACTTATCTCCTAAAAAAACTTTAGGTCCGTACGATCAGTTTGAATACATCAATAAACAAACTAACGTATATGGTGGCTACGCTGATGACGACTTTGGCGATTTAACATCAGTTGGTGGTGAATACTTCATTAATGAATTTGTTGTTGGCGCATCTTACGAAAACCTCGACCCAGATTCAGGTTCTAACAGTGAGCTTTATAAACTGACGGGTGGTTACTTTTTCAACCCTGATTTACTTGCAAAAGTAACACTAGTTGAAAACAAAGACGGCGATGATTACGCATTATTTGATTTAGCTTACAACTACATGCTAAACAGCACTGATTACGTAGGTGTTACACTTACATCAGACGACGATTTTGATTACCGTGCAGTAGCTGCTAAATACTTTATTGATTTACAGCAAGGTAACTACCTTACTTTTGAAGGTAAATACGAAAGCATTGATGATGCCCAAAACCAATGGGTAGCAGAAACTAACTACTACTTCTCAAAAGCAACATCTGTATTTGCTAACTACAATAAGCAAGATACTTATAGCTTTGGTGCTCAACACTTCATCAATAAAAATATTGGTGTAAAGGTGGGTTACGAAAACAACGCTGATGATTCTGACAACGATGCGTACTTTGCTAACATGCGTTTTCAGTTTTAATTAAGTCCCGTACTTAGTTAATACAAAAGTAATATTAAAAAGCCCGCTAAATTTAGCGGGCTTTGTCGTTTTTAAACGTTTGAGCTTTTAACTATAAACTTTTACCAGCCATTATTACGGACTTTATTTTGCTCATCTAAATAACTCCTTTAAGTTATAAATAGAGCGCCATGAATGGCTAAATTGTTATTAAAGCCATTAAGTGCAGTCGATGATAATAGCTATAAAATAGTAAGTATTGGAGTTGTTTTTGCTAGTAAACAATGGTTATTGGAAAAAACAGATAAAAATATGCACTGATACAAACCTATTTTTCATTATAAATACAGAAATAATGAATTAAACAGAGTAATTTTTTTGAGAAATTAAAAAAATTTAGTGAGAGGAAATTATATTGATGAGGTTTATCGAATAATTAAGTTGTGTTCAATTTAGCGACAGTTTGTACCGTATTTGTTACTTTTTAAATTTAAATGATGACATGATATTGTCTTGTAGATTTAATGGATACTTTGTATTTACATTTACGTATAAATTATTACAATTACACTGAGTTTAATCTGACCTTTTATTCAGTTTTTGTTCATTTTTCTGACGTTAGGATGCGCCCCGACTTTGGCTAGACAGCTGAGGCATAAAAAGTAATATTTATAGGGAATTTAAAATGAAAAAATTAGCCGTTATCATTTCGAGCATTTTATTATCAAGTGCTGCAACCACTGCAATAGCCGCAGATACTTACCAATCAATCAGCCATGTAGGATATGTGGACGTAGATGGTGATGACACAGTAAGTGTTGACTCAACATATTATTTTTCTCCAAAAGCGACTTTAGGTCCTTACGATCAATTTGAATACATCAATAAGCAAACAAATGTTTATGGTGCATACAGTGATAATGATCTTGGAGATGTTACTAGCATTGGCGGTGAGTATTTTGTAGAAGATTTTGTATTAGGTGCACAGTACAATAATCTCGATAGTGATTTTGGCTCAAGCACGGATGTAATTGAACTTTCAGCGGGTTACTTCTTTAATCCAAACCTTGTATTAAAAGCAACGTTTGTTGATGTAGAAGATGCTGACAATCAGTTTGTGTTTGACTTAGCATATAACCATCAGTTAAACAGCACTGATTACATCGGCTTTACAGTAACAGCAGATGATGAGTTTGATTACCGTGCAGTAGCAGCTAAGTACTTTGTTGATTTACAGCAAGGTAACTACTTGACTGTTGAAGGTAAATTTGAAGATGTTGATGGCGGTTCAAGTAACTGGGAATTAGCATCTAACTACTATTTCAGCAAAGCAACATCGGTTTTTGTTACAGTTAATAAAAATGATGATTACACTCTTGGTGCTCAACACTTTTTCAACAACAATGTTGGTTTAAAAGCAGGTTACGGCAATAACTGGGATGATTCTGATTATGATGCCTACTTTGCAAATGTAAGCTTACAGTTCTAATTTAACAGAAAATTAGAATATGAATAAAAAGCCCGCTCATTTGAGCGGGCTTTTTGTTCAGCGCTATTTACCAGCCGCAGTTGCGGCCTTCGTTTTGTTTATCTAAATAAGTTTGTAATGGTGCAAAGTAATCGAGCATTGCTGTTGCATCCATTTGCGGCTTACCTGTTACAGTTTCAAGCGCCTCTTGCCAAGGGCGAGACGAACCCATTTCAAGCATAGCGTTTAGCTTATCCCCTGCTTCTTTTGAGTTATAAATAGAGCAGCGATGAATGGCTTTATCGTTACCGGCAATTTCACATAAGCTACGATGAAACTCAAATTGCAAAATATGCGCTAAAAAGTAACGTGTATAAGGCGTGTTACCCGGAACGTGGTACTTAGCACCCGGATCAAAATCATTTTCGCTACGTGCGATAGGAGCTTGCACTCCTTGGTATTTTTCACGTAGTTCCCACCATGCTTTATTGTAATTTTCTGGTGCTACTTCCCCTGAAAATACCTGCCAGCGCCACTGATCAACCATTAAGCTAAACGGCACAAAGGCGACTTTATCAAGTGCCATTTTCATTAATAAACCAATATCTTTAGATTCATCAGGTACTTGTTCAAGTAAGCCGATTTCTTTTAAGTAACCCGGTGTAACCGATAAGGCAATGGTGTCACCAATGGCTTCATGAAAACCATCGTTTGCACTTTCTTGATAAAATAAAGGTTGTTTATTATATGCGCGTTGATAAAAGTTATGACCTAATTCATGGTGAATAACTGAAAACTCTTCGCCTGTGCGCTGAATACACATTTTAATGCGTAAATCGTCTTTGCTATCGATATTCCATGCTGATGCATGACACTGCACATCTCTGTCTTTTGGTTTTACAAACAGTGAACGCTCGTAAAATGTCTCTGGTAGTGCGTCAAAACCCATTGAGGTAAAAAAGTTTTCAGCCCCTTTTACCATTTTAAGTTCGTCGTAATTATTTTGAGCTAATAACTCGGTTACGTCGTAACCCGGATCGGCGTTTTCTGGTGCAACTACATCGTAAATATTACCCCATGCTTGCGCCCACATATTACCAAGCAAGTGCGCTGGTATTGGCTGATCTTGAGGTACTTTTTCGGTGCCGTACTTTTCACCTAACTTTGCGCGAACATGGCAGTGTAGCGAGTTATACAGTGGTTTAACTTGGCCCCAAATACGGTCAAGCTCAGTGGTGAAGTCATCAGCAGGCATATCGTATTTACTGCGCCACATAGCGCCCGTATCGGCATAACCAAGCTCCTTTGCACCTTCGTTGGTAAGTGCTACTTGTTGCTCGTAAAGTGGGCGCATGGGTTTTGATATTTCACGCCAGCCTTGCCATAAATCAAGTAGTTCGTTGTAATCTCGGCTGGTGGCCATTTTTGAGGTCATGTCGCCAAGGCTTAAACAGGTGCCATCTTCTTTACAGTATTTACCTTTACCATATAGCCCGCCAAGCTCTGCGACAATTTGTGAAAGTTGCGCTGTTTTATCAGCGTCTTGTGGGGCAGGAAGTGTAAGTGCTAGTTTTAGTTTATCAAGCTTACGGCGAGCATCGTAATCAAGCTCTAGTTCGTCGTATTTTGCAGCTTCATTTGCTAAACGCACGACTGTTTCGGTCATTTTACGGTTAACTTCAGCCGATAGAGCCGACGTATCATGAGTAATAAAGTTTGCGTAAATCCATTCTGCACGGCTCGATTCTAAATAAAGTGCACTCAGTTCTTTTTCTGTGTTTGTTATAAATGTATTTGCATCTTTAGCTGTTACAGCTTTTTTAGTGTGTGCTGAATCGGTAGTGTCTATCGTTACTTGCGCATCGCAGGCCGTTAAAGCAAGAGTACTTGCTACCATTAAGGCGCTCATACTTAGTTTAAATCGAAAGGGGGTCATGCTATTCCTTTAATTTATTGTTATTAAAACGTTGATAATAGCAGTGATGTTTAAAACAATAAAATGAATGCGTTAAGGCTCACGACTCGTCGTGCAATGATTGTATTTAAATTAAGATGGGTCATAATTAAGTTACTATTTTCATTCAATGTGTAAGGAATGTGCGCATGTTAATATTTATAATATTGCTGGTCGTGGTGGTGGTTATTTTTGCGGTTAAAGATATTCGCCTAAACTTGATTAGTCGTCCTACGTTTAAAATGTTCAAAAAGGTGCTTCCGCCATTATCGCAAACAGAGCGAGAGGCGATGGAAGCAGGTGATGTTTGGTGGGATGGTGAGTTATTTAGTGGTAACCCAGACTGGCAAAAACTGCACCGCTTTCCTAAGCCAGAGCTTAGCGATAAAGAAAACGCATTTATGGCTAACCAAGTAGAAACCTTATTGGCGATGCTTGATGATTATCAAATTGTACAAAAAGACAAAGACTTACCAAAAGAAGTGTGGGATTACCTAAAAACAGAAGGTTTTTTTGCGCTGATCATTCCTGAAAAATTTGGCGGTCGTGAGTTCTCGGCAATTGCTAATTCAACGATAGTGTCAAAAATTTCGACTAAAAGCTTAACAGCCGCAGTCACTGTTATGGTGCCTAATAGCTTAGGTCCGGGCGAGTTACTTCTTCACTATGGTACTAAAGAGCAGCAAGATCGTTGGCTGCCAAGTTTAGCTAATGGTACAGATGTTCCTTGTTTTGCATTAACGGGACCAGAGGCGGGCTCTGATGCTGGCAGCATTCCTGATTCAGGCATGGTGTGTATGGGTGAGCACAATGGCGAGCAAGTAATGGGCCTGCGTTTAAATTGGTCAAAGCGCTACATTACGCTTGCACCTGTGGCTACTGTACTCGGCTTAGCATTTAAAATGTATGACCCTGATGCTTTATTAGGTGATAAGAAAGAGCTAGGCATTACATGTGCACTAATACCAACCGATCATCCGGGTGTTGAAACGGGTGAGCGTCATTATCCGCTTAATATGGCCTTCATGAATGGTACCACTTACGGTAAAGATGTATTTATACCACTGGACTGGATCATTGGTGGTCAAGAGTGTGCAGGGCGTGGCTGGAGAATGCTTGTTGAGTGTTTAAGTGCAGGGCGTGGTATATCACTACCAGCATTGAGTGCAGCAACTGGACATTTAGCTTCAAAAATGACATCGGCATATGCCATGGTACGCCAGCAGTTTGGTGTATCTATAGGGCAGTTTGAAGGTGTGCAAGAGGCACTTGCACGTATTGGTGGTTTAACTTACACACTTGAGTCGTGCCGATTAATGACCGCAGGTGCGATTGATTTAAAATTAAGCCCGTCGGTTGTAACCGCGATTGCTAAATACCATATGACTGAAATGGGTCGTACGGTAATGAACGATGCAATGGATATTCATTCAGGTAAAGGAATTCAAGTAGGGCCTAATAACTATTTGGCGCATGGCTATATGGGTATTCCAGTATCAATTACGGTTGAAGGCGCGAATATTTTAACGCGTAACTTAATGATATTTGGCCAAGGTGCAACACGCTGTCATCCATTTGTTTTAAAAGAAATGGAAGCCGCTGCAATGGAAGATGACGACGCAGCACTGGAACAATTTGATGGTTTATTAATGAACCATATAATATTTGCAGCAAGTAATGCAGGTATGGCATTTGTGCATGGCTTAACACGTAGTTATTTTGCTAAAGCGCCTGTAGGTGGTGAAACGGCTGTTTATTATAAGCAACTGAGCAGAATGAGCCGAGGCTTAGCTATTTGCACAGACGTGGCTATGTTAATGCTTGGCGGTGAGCTTAAACGAAAAGAAATGATATCGGCACGTTTGGGTGATGTATTAAGTCATTTGTACTTAGCATCAACTGTTTTAAAACGTTATGAAGACGAAGGGCGCCAACAAGCTGATTTACCATTTGTAAAATATGCTATTGAGAACTCATTATTTGAAATTGGCCAAGCGTTTAATGGCTTCTTTAAAAACTTTTCAAATCCGGTTGTTAATTTTACCCTTAAACGTATCGTCTTCCCGCTTGGAAATCATTACCACAGACCAAGTGATGAAATTGCACAAAGTATTTGTGAGCGTATGACTCAACCGGGTGTATTTAGAAACCGCTTAACGCATTTATGTTATGTAGATGAAAATGCAGGTACAGGGGTCATGGAAAGCGCATTTTTAGCTATGCATGATATGCAGGCGCAGTTTAAAGATCTAAAACAATGGCAGCGTAAGGGCAGTGTGCCTGCAACGCTTGATATTGAAGGTGCTATAAATTATGCGCTTGAAAATAAGTTATTAGAGCAAACGGATGCTGATGCAATGCATCACGCTAATAAGTTACGAAAGAAAGCCATTGCAGTTGATAATTTTCAACCAGGCGAGCTGTAGCGCAGTACTTTAAATACTAGGGCGTGATGACCCTTCGTGGTTGAATTTGCAGCAGGCTGTTTGGTTTTTAGGCAAGGCAGAGCCTATGTAGTGTGGTTATTCCCCATAAATAGGCGATAACGCAGCATAAATGCCAAACATGCGCTGCCCTTTGGGTTCTTTCTAGGGACGATTAACTCTTTGTTGCTCGGTTTTTACTTAGCCCACTAGGTTACAAACCTCGCGCCGCGATTAAATCGCCCCTAGATTGAACAAACTTCAATCCACAAAGATCAACACGCCCTAGCTAAACATAAAAAGGCCTTACGAATGTAAGGCCTTTTTATGTTTAATTCATTTATTTTTAACGAGCGTAAGGGTCGGCAACTATTTTATCTATGTACCATTTGCCCTTTTTACGAAGCATTTTTACACTGCGCATTTCGTCAATTTTATCACCATTTAAATAGCCGGTAAAAATAAGGTTTATTTTGGCGTTATCACCGTATTGTTCACGGATGCTCATATTGGTCATATCAACTTCAATGGTTACTTCATCATATTGCATATTTACTAAGTTACGGGAAAACTGTTTTGCAGTGCCGTAGGATTTCATGATGCGCGTAAGATTGGGTGTTGCCATGGTGCTGGCTTTTTGAAGGTCTTGCTGGTTATAAAGCGCATCAAAATAAGCGGTTGCTGTATCGCCAGGAGTGTCGCCAAGTGTTTTGGTATCGTCTCCACAGGCTGATAAAAATAAACAGATAACCAAACTTAATAAACTCGTGATTTTTTTCATATTAGTTATTATTAATTAGTTTTTTTAAAGTGTGTGGTTTATCTAGGAAGATGTAAAGGTATGGGGGGCAATAAATAGAAAATTGGATAATAAATAATAAAAAAGGATGCCTAAAGCATCCTTTTAAAAATCTTAAAATTACTTATTGTACTAACTCTTGCTCACTAAATTCTTCATCAAACATTGGGCTTGATAAGTAACGCTCAGTTGCACTAGGTAGGATAACAACAATATTTTTATCTGCGTTTTCAGGTTTTTCAGCAATTCGCTTAGCTGCAACAACCGCAGCACCTGACGAAATACCGACTAAAATACCTTCTTTTTTCATTAACTGATGCGCCATTGCAATTGCGTCTTCGTTAGATACAAGCTCGGCACCATCAATTAAGTCCATATCTAAGTTGCCAGGGATAAAGCCTGCACCAATACCTTGGATTTTATGAGGGCCAGGTTTAATTTCTTCACCGGCAAGCGTTTGGCTAATAACAGGAGAGTTAGTTGGCTCAACAGCAATAGACTTAACGTTTAAACCTTTCTCTGTTTTAAGGTAGCGGCTAACACCTGTAATAGTACCACCAGTACCTACACCCGCTACAAAAAAGTCTACTTTGCCGTCAAGCGCATCGTAAATTTCAGGGCCTGTTGTTTCAAAGTGAATTTTTGGGTTTGCAGGGTTTTCGAATTGTTGTAATAAAATATACTTATCAGGAGCTGTTGCTTGAATTTCTTTTGCTTTTTCAATTGCGCCATTCATACCTTTAGCACCGTCGGTAAGTACTAGATTTGCACCTAATGCTTTTAATAGCTTGCGACGTTCTAGGCTCATGGTGTTTGGCATAGTAAGCGTTAACTTGTAACCACGTGCTGCTGCAACAAATGCAAGTGCAATACCGGTGTTCCCCGATGTTGGTTCTATAAGTTCTTTACCTTCAACAAGCTGACCTGACTTTTCAGCTTCCCAAATCATCGATGCACCAATGCGGCATTTGATACTAAAGCTTGGATTACGAGATTCAACTTTAGCGTATACATTCCCACCTGTAACACGGTTAAGTTTTACCAGCGGTGTATTACCGATGCTTAGTGAGTTATCTTCAAAAATAGTAGACATAATGTTCCTTTGGATGCAATCTGATCAACGTGTTAATAGCCTTTGCTACTAACTATATAAACACACTTTACTGTGAGTTTAAAAAAACTAAAGTAAAGTTTGGCTATAACATATATCTATTGGGCTTATAACCAGCCGAAATAAAAATCAATTATTAACGGTGCTTTAATTATTGTAGGTGCGGGCTTAATTTGAAATTTAAAGAGTAAAAACTCGTTTAGTCAAAAAATGTTCGAAAGAGCATTGGATTAAGCTGTATTTGTTCGTTATTTGTGCATATGAATGTAACTTGAATAGTTTTATCACACAATGCGTCTAAAACATGATAAAAACACGTATCTAAATTCAATTAAGCAATCACAATGAAGTTAATCTTAAAATTAATTGCCGGTATTGTGGCCGGTATCTTAGTCGGACTATATGTACCTATAACTGGTGTTGAACTTTTATTCACAGTAAAAGAGCTGATTGGTCAAATTATCTCCTTTACCATCCCTCTTATCATTTTATTTTTTATTGCATCGGGTATTGCTGGCCTACCAAAAGGGTCTGGTCACTTACTTGGTAAAACAGTCGGGTTTGCTTACAGCTCTACCATTATTGCCGGCACGCTTGCATTTTTATTAGTGAGTGCCGTAATTCCGTTTTTAAGCGGTGGTATTACGTTTGAAGCAGAAGTTGCTACTGAAATAGGTAGTTTTATTGATTTAGAAATTCCACCTCTGATGGGTGTAATGACCGCATTAGTGACTGCTTTTGTATTTGGTACAGGCATGAGCCAACTAGAACTTGATACGCTTAAAAAGGTGTCTGATCAGGGTCGTGATGTAGTGGACGGGTTATTATCGAAAGTAATTATTCCAGCTTTACCATTTTACATTGCTGGCGTATTTGCCGAAATGACGGTAGCAGGCACTGTGGTTGATACATTGCAAACATTTGGCGTAGTTTTAATAGCAGCGCTTGTTATGCACTGGTTATGGCTAAGTGTTTTATATATAGCGACAGGTATATTGTTAAAACGTAATCCAATCGAATTAGTTAAAAATATGCTACCAGCTTACTTTACAGCGTTAGGTACTATGTCAAGTGCAGCAACGATTCCAGTATCGCTTCAATCAAGTAAAGCAAATAACGTTAAAGAAGATGTAGCTAACTTTACAGTGCCACTTTGCGCGACTATTCACTTATCTGGCTCAACTATCACTATAGTAACCTGTGCAATGGCTGTTATGTTTTTATCGCCAAGCATGGAAGTTCCTTCATTGATGGGTATGCTGCCATTTATTATGATGTTAGGTGTAGTAATGATTGCAGCACCGGGTGCTCCAGGTGGTGCAGTCATGTCGGCGCTTGGTTTATTAACAAGCATGCTTGGGTTTAATGAAGGTGCTGTTGCATTAATGATTGCACTTTATTTAGCACAAGATAGCTTTGGTACTGCGTGTAATGTAACGGGTGATGGTATCATTGCGTTATGGGTTGACAGATTTAGCGAAAAATCGTCATCTTAAACTATTAGAGCGAGGCAATAATATTAATTATTGTTTCGCTTTATGTATGTTACTGTGGCAAATTAATTTAATTAAATTGCATGTTGTTAGGTAAGTGAGGATGTTCCATTGATTAATGTACTTTTAGTTGATGACCATGAACTTGTACGAACAGGAATCAAGCGTATTCTTGATGACGTACGAGGGTTTAAAGTAATTGGCGAAGCTAAAACTGGCGAAGAGGCTGTACAGTTTTGTCGTCAGCATGCGCCAAACATAGTATTAATGGATATGAATATGCCAGGCATGGGCGGATTAGAAGCGACTAAAAAGATTTGTCGTTACTGCCCAGATGTAAAAATTATTGTGCTTACTGTTAATTGTGAAGACCCGTTTCCGAGCAAGGTAATGCAAATTGGTGCACATGGCTTTTTAACTAAAGGTGCGGGCTCTGATGAAATGGTGCGTGCCATTCGTTGTGTTCATGCTGGTCAGCGTTACATTGCACCTGAAATTGCACAGCAGATAGCGCTTGCACAAGTGACAGGCCGCACAGATGAAAACCCTTTTCAGAGTTTATCTGAGCGCGAACTGCAAATTATGCTTATGATCACCAAAGGTGAAAAAGCACAAAATATAGCTGAACGCTTAAATTTAAGCTCTAAAACAGTAAATAGCTATCGTTACCGTATGTTTGAAAAGTTAAATGTAGGTGGTGATGTTGAGCTTACCCATTTAGCTATTCGTCATAAAATGATTGATATAGACGTTTCGTACTAACTATAATTTATGTCTGAATTCGATCACGTACATTTTCTCAAAACGCTATCAAGTGAGCCGGGCGTATACCGCATGCTTGATAGTGACAACCAAGTTATTTATGTTGGTAAAGCAAAGCATCTAAAAAAGCGTGTGAGCAGTTACTTTAGAAGTAACATTACCGATAGCAAAACACGCGTTTTAGTGAGTAATATTTGTAACATTGAAGTCACCCTCACCAATACTGAAACCGAAGCGCTGCTGCTTGAAAATAATCTAATAAAAAAATATCAGCCTCGGTACAACATATTATTACGCGACGATAAGTCGTACCCCTATATTTTACTCACTAGCCATAAACACCCTCGTTTAGCATTTCATCGTGGCAGTCGTAAAATTAAAGGTGAGTACTTTGGGCCTTTCCCAAGCGCAGGAGCGGTATCTGAAAGCTTGCGCTTAATGCAAAAAATATTTCCTGTTCGTCAATGTGAAGATGCTTATTACCGCGCAAGAAGTCGCCCGTGTCTGCAATATCAACTTAAACGTTGCTCAGCTCCATGTGTAAATAAAGTAACTGATGATGATTACAGTGAGCAAGTTGACTATGTTCGTAAATTTTTAACGGGTAAATCTCACGAAGTTATTGCTGATTTAATAAAAAAAATGGAAGCAGCCAGCCTGCAATTAAACTTTGAATTGGCGGCAAAAGTTCGCGACCAAATAATGCTACTTCGTAAAATGCAGGAGCAACAGTCTATTTCTGGCAACTTTGCAGAAATGGATGTTGTCGGTTTTGCGCATTTAAACGGGTTAAACGGCATTCATTTATTAATGATCCGCGATCATAAAGTACTGGGTAGTAAAACCTATTTTCCAAAAGTACCTAAAGATTCGAGTGAGCAAGAAATATTGACTTCATTTTTAGGACAGTACTATTTAGCGCCAGGAGCAACAGGGCGTATTGCAAAAGAAATCATATTACCGTTTGAAATAGAAGAGAGCGGGGCACTCGGCGAAGCGCTTACACAAATAAGTGAGCGCAAAGTAATCCTTAAAGTGGTCACTCGTGGTGAGCGTGCGCAATACTTACAACTGGCCAATAAAAATGCATTAAACAGTATTGCGGTTAAACAAAGTACCCAAGACTCTATTAATAAACGTTATGCACAATTAAAAGCAACACTGCGACTTGACGATATTACCCGAATGGAGTGTTTTGATATAAGCCACACCATGGGGGAGAACACCGTTGCAAGCTGTGTTGTATTTGACTCACAAGGCCCAAATACAAAAGAGTATAGGCGCTACAACGTAACAGGTATTACAGGTGGCGATGATTATGCTGCAATGGAATTTGCACTTAACAAGCGCTATAACAAGTTAGTAGACGAAGACAAAATTCCAGACGTTATCTTTATTGATGGCGGTAAGGGGCAGTTAGGACGCGCTGAGCAGTACTTTTCTAATTGGTCGCACACTAAAATGCCCTTATTAGTCGGTGTTGCAAAAGGAACGAGTCGTAAACCCGGTCTTGAAACACTATTGATTGACGGTGGACGCAAAACCATTCCGATGGATTCAGATGCGCCTGCGCTTCATTTGATTCAGCATATACGTGATGAGTCTCACCGTTTTGCTATTGCAGGGCATCGTAATAAACGACAAAAACAACGTACACAATCACTACTAGAAGAAATAAATGGAGTAGGTTCTAAGCGTCGCCAAACATTATTAAAATATTTAGGGGGCATGCAGGGTGTAAAAGCTGCTAATATAGAACAGTTAAAGAAAGTTCCTGGGATCAGCCCTGACATGGCTGAGAAGATATTTAACCATTTGCATGACAAGGGCTAGCCCTACATGCGAATATAGCAAAAAAGACATATCCAAGTAGTTATGTGGAATATTCCAAACACACTCACAACATTTAGACTTTTTCTTATCCCCGTTTTTTTGGTGATATTTTATTTGCCTTATAGCTGGGCTTTTTTTGCTGCCGCCTTTATTTTTTGGCTTGCATCGATCACCGATATATTAGACGGTTATTTGGCAAGAAAGCTTGAGCAATCAACCCCTTTTGGTGCTTTTTTAGATCCTGTTGCTGACAAAGTAATGGTATGTGCTGCACTTGTAGCGTTATCTGATCAGTACCAGTCAATGTACATGACAATACCTGCTCTTATTATAATAAGCCGTGAAATTATCATATCTGCACTTCGTGAATGGATGGCAGAGCAGGGTAAGCGTGGTAATGTAGCTGTATCAAATATGGGTAAAATAAAGACGGCTGCACAAATGTTAGCCATTATCGGTTTGATTTGGCAATATGATACGTGGATGAACTATTTAAGTTTTGGACTACTGTACATTGCGACCTTTTTAACCTTGAGTTCTATGATGCAATATTTACGTGCAGCATGGGGTGAATTGACTAAAAATTAACTCTAAATGTATAATAACGCACCGTTTTAGATAAAAAACAAGCAAACAGTTCAAAACTAGCATTTTTTGTATTGACGCGTTTAATAATCTCTGTAGAATGCGTCCGTGTTGAGAGGGCATAGCCCCCGAGATAAACAAAACGGTAATTAATCAGTTACCTGAATGTTCACATAAATCATCATGTGTTAATTCAAATAACTGATAAATAAAATGCGGTACTAGCTCAGTTGGTAGAGCGCGACCTTGCCAAGGTCGAGGTCACGAGTTCGAGCCTCGTGTACCGCTCCAAGTTTATCTCAAGGTTATTACTCCAGTATTGGGGCGGAATGGCAGAGTGGCCATGCACCGGATTGCAAATCCGTTTACCTCGGTTCGACTCCGGGTTCCGCCTCCATTTCAACACTCCACACGCTTTAATTAGCAAACTCGATGCCCGAGTGGTGGAATTGGTAGACACAAGGGATTTAAAATCCCTCGACTAACAAGTCGTGCCGGTTCAAGTCCGGCCTCGGGCACCACTTTGTGGTTTAATTACATTACCAAGTGTAATTTATAAAATGGTTAATTTAGAATTAATATGATGCGGTACTAGCTCAGTTGGTAGAGCGCGACCTTGCCAAGGTCGAGGTCACGAGTTCGAGCCTCGTGTACCGCTCCATATTAGTTTTATCCACTTGCTTTTAATAGCAAACTCGATGCCCGAGTGGTGGAATTGGTAGACACAAGGGATTTAAAATCCCTCGACTAACAAGTCGTGCCGGTTCAAGTCCGGCCTCGGGCACCACTTTAAATTATTTTACCAAGATGATTTGAAGTTGATAAAACAGTATTTTGCGGTACTAGCTCAGTTGGTAGAGCGCGACCTTGCCAAGGTCGAGGTCACGAGTTCGAGCCTCGTGTACCGCTCCAAATTATTTGGATACATTTAGGCGGAATGGCAGAGTGGCCATGCACCGGATTGCAAATCCGTTTACCTCGGTTCGACTCCGGGTTCCGCCTCCATATAATTTACTCCACACGCTTTAATTAGCAAACTCGATGCCCGAGTGGTGGAATTGGTAGACACAAGGGATTTAAAATCCCTCGACTAACAAGTCGTGCCGGTTCAAGTCCGGCCTCGGGCACCATCTCTCTATTAAGCGCTCTGCTTAAAAAATATCTAATAAATCTTCTAATATCTATAAAATATCCAGTAAAAATCCTGATTTATCATTTTTATGTTTTCTATGGTTTATATTATCTTGATATGCACTATTTTATGCATGGTCTACCCAATAATAGCGTTGTGTGATAGTTCATTAAGAGTTTGTATATCTATCGTATTAAAGATATATATGAGTAAGCATAATGTAATATTTCCAAACCCAATCCTATAGCGCCTCAAATAAACCAGCCATGCAATCTTTAGCGACACACAGTACTTAATGCTAATGAATACACTTTGAACTGAACTAAAGCGTCATAGACTTATGATACCAACCAGTAAAGTAGGCCATTAGCTTTAAAAAATTCAAAACAGTAAAGCAATCTACACCTCGAGAGCAAACAACCTTGAAAGTAAAGTTCAAACACCTATGTGCTGGTAGCATAAAGTAATACCAATCTGCTTATATATCGGGTCTATTTAAGGTTAAGGAAATTACGCTAGATCTAGGCAAAATTTTTTGTATCTAGTGTTCTAAATAAAAATTTTTAACGACGTTATAGTGCAATTTAATTCGTTAAATTGCTCAGAGATTTATGCAGGTTGGTATAGTTGTCGAATTGGTTGCTAACACATGCTCATTGGAAGTTAAAAATCGCGGGTAAGAGTAAGTCTAGAGTTATGGTGAGAACTTCAAATAGGTAAACAATAAAGTGCTTATACATAATGCAGAGCTATGGGCATTAAACATCTGTTTTTGTAGGTTGTCTTGTCTAGGCTGATAATCAGATAATGTCTATACAGTTCTTATCGTCCGTAACAGCTTTTATTTATAAATGATCGAGTGCTATGTGTCAGGACTTTTTATTTTTAGAACTAAAAAAGCGAGCCGTAGCTCGCTGTTTATTGTTTATTTCCAGGCCTCGGGATCGACCTCTTTAGCAAGTTTAGGATGCTTACTTTTGTCAAAGGTGGGTATTAAGCCCTTTTTGCGTTGTTCGTTGTAATCTTTAGAGAGCCATACAACAACACCTGAAAGCATAAATAGCGCTATAACGTTTACAATGGCCATTAAACCCATTGATATATCTGCCAGCGTCCAAATTAAACCAAGCTCACCAACAGCACCAAACATCACCATACCTAAAACAACAAGTCTAAAGATAAACATACCTTTATTAGAGTTGTGCTCTAAAAACATTAAATTTGTTTCAGCGTAAGAGTAATTAGCCACAATAGAAGTAAAAGCAAAAAACAATATAGCAATGGCAATAAAGTAAGTACCCCAGTCGCCGACATGTTCTTGTAATGCTGCTTGTGTAAGTTCAATCCCCATAACACCAGATTCAGGTACTAATTGCTGCGATAGTAAAATAAGAGAAGCAGTCGCTGTACAAATAACAATAGTATCAATAAATACACCTAGCATTTGCACATAACCTTGTGATGCTGGATGAGGAGGGTAAGGTGTCGCAGTGGCTGCAGCATTAGCTGCACTACCCATACCAGCTTCGTTTGAGAATAAGCCACGCTTTATACCTTGGATCATAGCTTGTGTAACACCATAACCAATTGCACCTGCACCAGCTTGTTCAATACCAAAAGCACTTTTTATTATAAGTACAATTACATCAGGTAATGCAGTAAAGTTAATAGCACATACATAAAGAGCCACTAACAAGTAAGCTAATGCCATAAATGGGACAACCATTTCAGCAAAACGAGAAATCGTTTTCAAACCACCAAAAATAATAATACCAGAGCCAATAACCAAGCAAATGCCTACTATATACTTAGGTACATCAAACGCTACTTCAAATGCTGCAGCAATAGAGTTTGACTGTACGGCGTTAAATACCAAACCAAAGGCTAAAATTAAGCATAACGAGAATAAAGTCCCCATCCAGCGTTTACCTAAACCGTTTTGCATATAATAAGCAGGACCGCCTCTAAAATTGCCTTCAGCATCTTTTGTTTTATAAGCCTGAGCCAAAGTACTTTCAGCAAAGCTTGTAGCCATACCTATTAATGCAATCAGCCACATCCAAAAAATAGCACCTGGCCCACCTAGGTATAAGGCAACAGCAACACCAGCCATATTACCTGTACCAACGCGTGCAGCTAACGAAGTACAAAAAGCCTGAAAGGATGAAATTTCGTTATCGGCACATTTACGAGAGCCAAACATAACTTTGAACATATGTGGAAATTGCACAAACTGAATAAAGCCTAGTCGAAAAGTAAAAAAGAGGCCTGCTGCTATTAATAAGTAGACGAGAACTTGGCCCCATAGAAGGGCACTTATACTGTTTATTATGTCTGTCATGGATACTGCCTAAATACATGAGTTAAAAAAAGTGACCGCAACTTATCACATCAGGATAAAAGTGTTTAGTTTTAAAGTTCAAAAACAGAGTTATCAACAGGGTTTTGTGGGTAACTTGTGCTTATCGTGTGTGCTTGCTTGGGGCTTAATTTTAATTACTATTTTATGCAAATAACGCTTGCGTAAAATCCGCCGCTCCCTATAATGCGACCCCACTGAGACAGGAAACGCCAACGCATAGCGAGGCACGAACTACTCAGAGAGTTAAATAAAACTTCGGTTTTAAATTGTCGAAAGAAAGTTTAAAACTAAGTGTTGACTCGAAAAATAAAGGGTGTATTATTCGCATCCCTTGAGACGCTAAAGCGACTCAAAACGTTCTTTAACAATATAAAGCAATCATCTGTGTGGGCACTCGTACAGATTGAGTTCTAACAGCCAACCTACTTAGGTAGCGAGGCAAAAAAATTAGAGTCTCAATTGAAAACTGAGTGACCAACAGAATAGTTATTTCGGTAATTATTCGGCACAGTCAATTCAATATCGAAAGATATTAAAATAAATTCAGAATTCATTGAGCTGT